>JASHVC010000082.1 GCA_030039655.1 Xanthobacteraceae bacterium
CGGTTGCCTTCGACGACAATTTGCGTCGCCCCCGGCGCGGCAAAGGCCACACCGGGAGTAAGGCCGACTAACAACACTCCGAGGAGCAAGCCCGCCGCGACCAGCCCTCGTCTCACCCGCACCCACATTTTCATGCGCAAAGCGCCCTCGTTCCCCTCGTGGCCGCCCCCGAACAGCGGTCACTCAAGATCCCCCCCACTCCGCATAGTCAGTCGATTGGCCGAAATTCCTCGCTAGATGTGCGCCCCACCCTCCACAGGACCGATACTCGCCTCATCCGTACTAAGACGCGGCGAGGTGGACGATGTCGTTGAAAGTCGCAAATATCATCAACATGATAACAATTGCGAAACCAATGCGGAAACCGACCTCCTGGGCCCTTTCCGATAGGGGACGCCCCCGCATTGCTTCAATTGAATAGAACAAAAGGTGTCCGCCATCCAGCAGCGGAATAGGAAATAGATTGAGTAATCCGATCGAAACCGAAAGCACCGCAGCAAGATGCACCAGGGCGGCGAAGCTGATACTGGCCACCTGCCCAGACATCTGGGCAATGCGAATCGGCCCCCCTAGCTGATTGGCCGCCTCACGACCCACAATAACGCGGCCGATATACGTTAACGTCTTGTCCACCACGAACCAGGTTTCCTGAACGCCCAACAGGACGGCTCGCGGTGCTGAAACCGGCTCATATTTCACGTCGCCCGGCCCGGGCGAACGCCTAATTCCTAACAGACCAATGCGCCGAACGTTGCCGAAGATGTCCTTCTCTTCGTGCAGTTGGGGCGTAGCCTTGAGAACGTGTTCAGCGCCGTTACGTTCGACTGTGATGTTGAGTGTCTCGCCAGCGCTATCGGCCACAATGCGCTGCATATCGGCAAAATTGCTGATTTTTTGGCCGTCTATCGCAAGAACCATATCGCCCGGTTCAAATCCGGCGGCGGCGGCGGGACTATCCGGTTGCACGTCGTCCACACGCGCACTCATGGTCTGCATGCCGTACAACATGAAGATCCCGGCGAAAATGACTATCGCTAAAATGAAATTCGCCAGCGGACCCGCGACCACAATGGCTGCGCGCTTCCATACCTTCTGAAAGAAGAAGCTCTCCGCCCGCTCCTTCTCGTCCATCTGCAAGAGACGGTCCGAATCAGGCGCACTTGCCGCACCCTCATCCCCAAGAAACTTCACGTAGCCGCCCAAAGGAACCGCCGCGATCTTCCAGCGTGTTCCGTAGCGATCATAGAATCCGGCGAGTTCGGGGCCGAAACCAATGGAAAAAACCAGAATTCGGACCCCGCACCACCGAGCGACAAGAAAATGCCCCAACTCGTGAAAAAATACGACAAGACTAAGGACGAACAGAAAGGGGAGCAGGTAGTGGATGAGGTCGTGCCCAAGTGTATGTAAATGCGTAATAATATCTATTCCCATGACGCTTTCCACGCCCCCTTGTCCTTACGCTTCAGTTACCAAAACTAGGATGCCATTGCGGCAATTTCGGGCAAGAGGTCGGTCGCCAGTCTTCTGGCGTTATGGTCAATGGCGATAGCCTGTTCGACCGACTGCGGCTCGGTCAGGATGCTGGCCTGCGCTGCGGCATCGAGAGTTGCCTCGACCAAGGCCGGTATGCCGGCGAACCCCAGCCGTCTTCCGATGAATTGCGCGACCGCGACCTCATTGGCAGCATTGAGCACTGTCGGGGCGGCCCCGCCGACTGCGAGCGCTTGGCGGGCGATCGAGAGCGCCGGGAAACGCACCGGATCGGGCTCCTCGAAGGTCAGCGAGGAGATCCGTGCGAGGTCGAGCCGTTCTGCCGGCGTGTCGATGCGCTCCGGAAAGGCGAGGCAATGGGCGATCGGGATACGCATGTCAGGTGAGCCGAGCTGGGCGATCACCGAGCCGTCAAGGTATTCGACGAAGCCGTGCACGATGGATTGCGGATGGAAAATCACATCGAGCTGCTCCGGCGGCAGCGCGAACAGATGATGTGCTTCGATGAGTTCGAGTCCCTTGTTCATCATAGTTGCCGAATCGATCGTAATCTTCGGACCCATCGACCAGGTCGGGTGTTTGAGGGCCTGCTCCAACGTGGCTTTGCGGATCGCCTCAAGCGACCAGGTGCGAAACGGTCCCCCTGACGCGGTCAGCACGATCCGTTTCACGTCTTCGCGCCGACCGGCGCTGAGCGCCTGGAAGACGGCGTTGTGCTCGGAATCGGCCGGCAACACTGTGGCGCCGGCGGCGGCTGCGCGGCGCATGAACAGAGCACCGGCGCAGACCAGGCACTCCTTGTTGGCGAGCGCGACCGTTGCGCCGCGTTCGGCCGCCGCAAGTGTCGGCTTAAGGCTTGCGGCGCCGGTGATCGCCGCCATGACCCAATCGGCGGGCCGCTGTGCGGCTTCGACTAGGGTATCCGGACCTGCAGCTGCCTCAATCCGCGTTCCGGAAAGCTCGGCCTTCAATTCCAGATAGGCGTCCGGCTCGGCAACGGCCGCAAAGCGAGCGCCAATCTCACGGGCGAGCCGGGCCAGCGCCGCGCCGTTACGATGAGCGGTAACAGCCTCAACCTGATATCCGGTAGGATTGCGCCGGAGCAAGTCGACCGTGCTCGACCCAATCGAGCCGGTGGCGCCCAGCAGCGTTACGGTCCGCGGCACGGCCGCCAGTTCAAGCCTGGACGATGCCTGGGTTTGCGTCATTGTGGCTACCACACCAGCAAGCCGCGAGCGGGCGCATGAGTTCCTTGATGCAGAACTCCAATAAGGACCGCAGCTAACGCCGCGACGACAAAGCTGTCGAGACGATCCATTAATCCACCATGTCCGGGGATGAGCCGGCCTGTATCCTTCGCGCCAAAGCGCCGCTTGACCGCGGATTCGAACAGGTCTCCGGCCTGTGACAAGGCCGAAAGCCCCAACGCAACGATCGCTGCCCCGAGGCCGCCTTCCCCACTGCCATAGGCGACCAGAGTGCCACCCACAACCCCTCCGGCCAAGCCCCCGAGTGCCCCGGACCAAGTCTTTTTCGGGCTCACCCGAGGCCACAGCAATGGACCACCAACCGCTCGGCCCACCAGGTACGCAACGATGTCCGTCATCCAGACCGTCACGGCCACGAATAGGAATGCCGGCAAGCCGAGTTCGCTATCACGGCGCAACAGGGCCGGACCGAGAAAAGCGGCACCAGCGTAGATCACGCCGCCGGCTGCCCACCCGGGTCGGGCCGGGCTCTTAGTCGCCTCGGTTACACCAGCGACAAGGGCGCCAATCACGACTGCAGTTACACTGAGCCCTGGCCTGTTCGCTCCGACAAACACAAGCGCGGCGAGCAACGCCACCCAGCCAAACACGAGAATTTGCAGATCGGAACGACCCGCAACGAGACGCGTCCATTCCCAGAGAATGCCGCCCGCGCAGCAGGCGCAAAGAATCACAAATGGCCACCCGCCCACGTACGCGAAACCAAGCGCAACAGGCACCAGCACAACCGCGGAGGCAACGCGCAGTGTCAGGTCGCGCCCGAATGCCCCGGCGCCATTGGAAGGTGTGGTCACGATGCCGTCTGGGCGATCAGACCACCGAAGCGGCGTTCGCGCCGCCGGTACTCGACGATAGCTTGTTCTAGAGTGGAGCGGTCGAAGTCGGGCCAGTTGGTCGACACAAACACCAGCTCGCTATAGGCCGCTTGCCAGAGCAAAAAATTCGACAATCGCTGTTCGCCGCTGGTGCGGATGATCACATCGGGATCGGGTATGTCCGGTGCGTCGAGATTGCGCGTGAGAAGCTCAGGCGTGATGGCGTCGGCCGACAGCTTCCCCGCCGCGACGTCGACGGCAAGTCTGCGCGCCGCTCGGGCGATTTCCTGGCGCGCACCGTAATTGAAGGCCACGACCAAGGTGAGCGCGGTGTTATTCCGCGTCAAATCCTCGGCCTCTTGAAGCAGCAGACGGATATCGCGGTCGAGATCTTCACGCTCACCGATAATGCGGACGCGGACGTTGCTCTTGTGCAGGTCGGCAAGATCGTTGCGGATGAAGCGCCGCAACAGCATTAACAGATCCTTGATCTCAGATTTTGGCCGCGACCAGTTTTCCGAGCTGAAGGAAAAAATAGTCAGGAACGAAATGCCAAGATCGTTCGCAGCGCGCACGGTGCGGCGCAAGGCCTCGACACCGCGCCGGTGACCTTCCACCCGCGGCAGGCCACGCGCGGCCGCCCACCGGCCGTTGCCATCCATGATGATGGCCACATGCCGCGGTGTTGCGAAGCCGTCGCCTCCGCCCTCAAGCGGCTGCGTTGCCTCCTCCGTCGATCTTGCGGCGTCGCTCAAACCGTCATGATCTCCTTTTCCTTGCCGGCCAACATCTTCTCGACCTCAGCAATCGAGGCATCGGTTGCTTTCTGCACGTCTGCGGCCTGGCGCTCGTGATCGTCTTCACTGATTTGGTGTTCTTTCTCCAGCTTTTTCAGAAGATCGAGCCCATCGCGGCGCACGTGGCGGACGGCGACCCGCGCGGTTTCCGCGTACTTATGCGCGACTTTGACGATTTCCCGCCGCCGCTCCTCGTTCAGTTCGGGAATCCGAAGTTTCAGGACCTGCCCCTCCGTCGATGGCGTCAATCCAAGGTTAGCGGCGGAGATCGCCTTCTCAACCGCGTGCACCATGGAGCGATCCCAGACCTGCACATGGAGCAGGCGCGGTTCCGGAACGCTGATTGTGGCGAGCTGATTGAGCGGCATGTGGTTGCCGTAAGCTTCCACCTGCACGTGATCGAGCAGGCCGGTAGAGGCCCGGCCAGTGCGCAGACCGGCAAGCTCCTGCTTTAGCGAGCCGAGTGCGCCTTGCATGCGGCGCTTGAGATCGTTCATGTCGAATGCGGTCGTTGCCATGGCGCCCTCCACGTTTGGTTGGCCTTCCCGGCCGGCCCGATTTAGCCGACGATGGTAAAATGACCCTTGCCGCGCAAGACGTCCGCAATTGCGCCTTGCTCCAGGATCGAAAACACAATGATAGGCATGCGGTTTTCCTGAGCAAGCGCGAAGGCGGTCGCGTCCATGATCTTTAGCCGGCGATCGAGCGCCTCTTGGTGATCGAGGTGCTGGTAGCGCGTGGCTGTGGCGTCCCGCTTGGGGTCGGCAGTATAGACCCCATCCACATCGGTCGCCTTGAGGACGGCGTCGCACCCCATCTCGGCAGCGCGCAACACGGCCGTGGTATCGGTGGTGAAATAGGGATTTCCGGTGCCGCCGGCGAAGACAACGATGACGTTATCCTCGAGGTGCCTTAGCGCGCGTTGGCGCTCATAAGTCTCACACACCTGCGGCATGGAGAGCGCCGACATGGTGCGAGCAGCAGCGCCGGCTCGCTGGATTGCAGCTTCCAGAACCAGCGCATTCATGACGGTGGCCAGCATGCCCATCACGTCCGCTGTCGTTCGCGACAGCCCATCGGCGGAAATCTGCGCGCCGCGCAACACATTGCCACCGCCGACCACGACGCCGAGCCCGATTCCGAGCTGGTGCGCCGCGATCAGATCAGCGGCAAAGCGATCGATGGTCGGCTGGTGGATGCCGAATTTTTCCGGACCGCTCAAAGCTTCGCCGGAGAGCTTGACGATCACCCGGCGGTATCTCGGCTTTGCCACGTCTGCCCCTCTGGGATGGGTTGACGGCAGCGAAACCCGTTTCGCTCCGCTCACCCCTCCCCGCAACTACGCGCCGGCGAGTGCAGCGACTTCTCCACTGAAATCGCTGCTCGGCCGATCGACTCCCTCGCCGAGAGCATAGCGTACAAATCCGGTGACCTTGATTGGCGCACCCACCCTCGCCTCGGCCTCCTTGATGGCCTGGGCCACGCTCTTCTTTCCCTCTTCGAGCGCAAAGCCTTGCTCGAGCAGGCAAACCTCCTTGTAGTAAGTCTTTAGGCCAGACTCGACGATCTTTTCGACGACATTGGCTGGCTTGCCCTCCGCCTTGGCGGCAAGCACACCCTTTTCACGTTGGATTGTTGCGGCATCGAGCCCGGACGGATCGATGGCCTGCGGATTAGCGGCCGCCACATGCATGGCGATCTGACGGCCGAATGCCTTGAGCTCGTCCGTCTTGCCAGTTGATTCGAGGGCGACGATTACGCCGATGCGGCCGAGGCCTTCCTCGGGCGAATTGTGCATGTAGCTCGACACCACGCCCTTGCCGACCGAAATACCGGCGGCGCGGCGCAGCGTCATGTTTTCACCGATCTTGGCGATGGTCTCGGAAATGGCGTCCGCTATCGTGCGATCGCCGACCCGGGCCGCCTGGATCTTTTCAACATCTGGCCCCGCGTCGAGCGCGACGTTAGCGATCATTTTCACGAGGCCTTGGAACAGGTCGTTGCGCGCCACAAAGTCAGTCTCCGCGTTCACCTCGACAAGGACGCCCTTGTTGGCATTAAGCGCGGAACCAATGAGTCCCTCGGCGGCCACCCGGCCCGCCTTCTTGGCGGCCTTGGACAGCCCCTTCTTGCGCAGCCAGTCGACTGCTGCTTCGGGATCGCCGCCGGTCTCCGTGAGCGCGGCCTTACAATCCATCATGCCGGCTTGGGTCTTGTCCCGAAGCTCTTTCACCATGCTGGCGGTGATATTCGTGGTCATTGTTTCATCCTTGTCGCGTCATTCCGGGGTCGAGCGAAACAAGGAGCCCGGAATCCATAATCACCATCGTTCAAATAATGGTGGATCACACTTTCACAAACTCCAGTCGCCGTGGTTATGGATTCCCGGCTCGCGCCTTTGGCGCCCCCCGGAATGACGTACGGTGACTTACTCAGCCTCGGCCGTCAGTTCCTTCGCCTTGGCGATCCAGCCTTCCACGCGGCCGGGAAGTCCAACTTCCTCGCCAACATTGTGTGCGGCGGTGGCCGACAGTTCGGCGATCTGCTGGAAGTGGAAGATGCCGAGGTCGTTAAGCTGTTTCTCAATGGTCGGCGAAATGCCGGGAAGCTTCTTCAAATCGTCGGCCACGCCGCGCGGGCCCGACAGTTGTTCGAAGCCAAGCTTGTTGGTTTCGGCCGGCAAATCCTCGGTAACCACCGGCTCGGCCTGGGCGCCGATATCGATGCCGCGCGCGCCCTGCGCCCGCGAGATGCCGTCAATCGCTGCCTTGGCGACGAGATCGCAATAAAGCGTGATGGCGCGGCTGGCGTCGTCGTTGCCGGGCACCACGTAGGTAATGCCGTCGGGGTCGCAATTGGTGTCCACCACCGCCGCCACGGGAACGTTAAGGCGGCGCGCTTCCTTGATGGCGATGTCTTCCTTGTTGGTGTCGATGACAAAGACGAGGTCGGGCAGCCCGCCCATTTCCTTGATGCCGCCAAGCGCGCGGTCGAGCTTGTCGCGCTCGCGCTGCAGCGTCAGCCGCTCCTTTTTGGTGTAACCTTGAGCTTCGTTGGACGCGAGCATTTCGTCCAACTTGCGGAGCCGCTTGATCGAATTGGACACGGTCTTCCAGTTGGTCAGCGTGCCGCCAAGCCAGCGCGAATTGACGTAATATTGCGCCGAGCGCTTGGCCGCCTCGGCGATAGCGTCTTGCGCCTGGCGCTTGGTACCGACGAAGAGAATTCGTCCGCCCTGCGCGACCGTATCGCTGATTGCCTGCAGCGCGCGATGCATCATCGGCACTGACTGGGTGAGATCGATGATATGGATGTTGTTGCGGGTGCCGAAGACGTACTCTGACATCTTCGGGTTCCAACGGTGGGCCTGATGGCCGAAGTGCACGCCAGCTTCCAAAAGCTGGCGCATGCTGAAATCTGGCAGCGCCATTATGTAGTTCTCCGGTTGATCCGCCGCGGACCGATGAG
>JASHVC010000083.1 GCA_030039655.1 Xanthobacteraceae bacterium
TCACTGGAAAAGACGCACTCACTTCCATGACCAGCGGGCTACGGCTGATCAGCGCGACGGGCGTAACATCGCGAGCGAAGTTGAAATCGAGATCCTTGTAAATCGCGGCGTTGATCGCGTTGGAGATGCCGGCGAGAAAGAGCGTGTAGCCGTCGGCAGGCGCGTGCACCACGGCATCGGCGGCGACGTTGCTCGCCGCGCCGGGGCGATCCTCAACCACGAAGGGCTGACCGAGCCGGTCGGAAAGGCTCTGCGCAAGCAGCCGGGCGAGAATGTCACTGACGCCGCCGGCGCTATAGCCAACGAGCAGGCGGACCGGCCGCGTCGGGTAATCGGCCGCCAGCGCCGCCCGTGGCAGGGTAGGAGGGGCAAGCGCACCTGCTGCAAGGTGCAGAAATCGGCGGCGTGGAAGCCTCATGTTGAATCCGTGCGTATGCGGCGAGTGTCCCGGCAGCAGGAATCGCGTAATACCGCAACCGAAATCACCACGCGATAGCCAACGTGCCGCACACCGCAGCCAAGACACCACCCGACCGCGCCTGGCAGCGCATGCTCTCCGGGCGGCGGCTCGATCTGCTGGATCCGTCTGCGCTCGACATCGAAGTCGAAGACATTGCGCACGGGCTCGCGCGCGTGGCGCGCTGGAACGGGCAAACGTCGGGCGCGCACATTTATTCCGTTGCGCAGCATTGCCTTCTGGTCGAAGCGCTGGCGCGCGCCAAGGTGCCGCGGCTCGACAGCGGCCGGCGGCTGGCGGTGCTGCTGCACGATGCGCCCGAATACGTGATCGGCGACATGATCTCGCCGTTCAAGGCGGTGATCGGCGACGCCTACAAGGCCGTCGAGCACCGGTTGCTCACGGCGATTCATCGGCGCTTTGGTTTGCCGCCAAAGTCGCCACCGGAATTGGTCGATCTGATAAAGACCGCCGACCGGCAAGCCGCATTCCTGGAAGCGACACGTCTCGCCGGCTTCGGGATCACGGAAGCCCGGCGCTTCTTCGGCCGGCCGCCGAAAATCTCCATCGCGATCGAGCGCGAATATCTGAAACCCTGGCCTGCCGAGACGGCGGAAGCGCGTTATCTCGACCGATTCAAAAAACTCGCCGGCAAGTAAGGCATGCTGCACCGCCCTCCAAGCCTCTGCCCGCTCTGTCCTGAAATGAGCTAACATCGAAGCGCGAAGCCGGGGGCGAGACTTCGATGTTCGATTCGATCGTTATTCTGGTCTTGCTGGCGCTCGCATTTCCAATCATCGCCATCATCGCCCTCGTCAACGTCACCAGCCTGAGCGGCGTGGTACGGAGGCTCGAGCAACGCGTGCTGACGCTGGAGCACGCGGCGACGGCTCGTCCCGCCCCTGCCCAGCCAGCGGCTGCAGCACCTCCTCCGCTGCGGCCGACGCCGCAACCGGATTCGCGGTCAGCAGCAGCCGCCGAGCCACGTCCCCCGCCAGCGTCCCCTCCGCCACCGCCGCCATTTGCTCCGTCTCCGCCGCCGTCGGCCACGTCAGTCCCGGCCACGCCAGCGCCGCCTTCCTCACCACCGCCGCAACAGATCGGCTTTGAGGAACGGTTCGGCACCCGCTGGGTGGTCTGGGTCGGCGGCGTGGCGCTGGCGCTCGGCGGCATTTTTCTGGTGCGCTACACGATCCAGGAAGGACTCATCGGCCCGGGTGTCCGCATTTTTCTTGGGGCATTGCTGGCGATCGCTTTGGTTGCCGCAGGCGAGTGGACGCGGCGCAGAGAAAACTTGTCGGACTTGCCCGGCCTGCCCTCGGCGAACATTCCAAGCATTTTGACCGCCGCGGGCACGACGGTGGCCTACGCGACCGTGTACGCCGCTTACGCGCTCTACGGATTTCTGCCGCCACCCGCCGCCTTCATTTTGCTCGGGCTCGTGGCGCTGCTCACGCTCGCGGCCGCGCTGCTGCATGGCCCGGCGCTCGGGGGCCTCGGCGTCATCGGCGCCTATCTGGCGCCGGCGCTGGTGGCGAGCGCGAAGCCGGATTACTGGGCGCTCTACATCTACGTCGCGGTCGTCACCGCGGCGGCGTTCGCGCTGGCGCGCGGCCGCATGTGGCAGTGGCTTGCCATTGCGGCAATCGTGCTGAGCGCGTTGTGGATCTATCCGGGTGCCGACGTGTTTCCGGTCGCGGCGCTGGGCGCCCACGTGTTCAGCGCGCTTGCCGGTTTCGTCCTGGCCGCGACGTTCCTGGTTTGCGATTTGTTGTTTGGTCCCGAGGCGACGCCGGGCGAAGTCGATCGCCTCTCGGCATTGGCGCTCGGTGTCTATCTTCTGGCCGCGGCGTTTCTGACCCTCGCGAGCCAGCACGATCCGACCGCGCTCACGGCGTTCGTGATTCTCACGGTCGCAACGGTCGCCATTGCGTGGCGCGCGGAAGCCGCGACGGGCGCGGTGCCGGTCGCGGCTATCCTCGCCATGGCGGTAATGGCCCATTGGGCCGTGGCGATGAATCCCTCGCAACTGCTGTTGCCTGGAGGACTCGCGGCGCCCGCCGTGCACGAGCCGCAGCCCTACGAATACGGCTCGCACCTCTTTGTCGCCGCCGGGTGGGCAGCGCTGTTCGGCATCGCCGGATATCTGGCACAAGGCCGCTCGGTTCGCGCGCTGGCGCCGATGTTGTGGTGCGCGTCGGGAGTGTTCGCACCGCTGGCCATGCTGGTTGCCCTTTACTATCGCATCGCCGGACTGGATCGATCACTCCCGTTCGCCGGCTTGGCGCTGCTGCTCGCCGCGATTTACGCGCTCGCCACTGAAAACCTCATTCGGCGTGACGGCCGGCCGGGCATCATGGCCGCAAGCGCCATGTTCGCGACGGGCGCGCTGGCGGCGCTCGCGCTGGCGCTCACCTTCGCGCTGGAAAAGGGCTGGCTCACCGTCGGGCTTGCGCTGATGGCGCCGGGCGCAGCTTGGGTCGCGCAGAAACGCCCGCTGCCGTGGCTGCGCTCGCTCGCCGCCATCGTGGCCGCCATCGTTGTGGCGCGCATCGGCTATGAGCCGCGCATCGTCGGCGACGATCTCGGCACCGCGCCAATCTTCAACTGGCTGCTCTACGGCTACGGCGTTCCCGCGATCTCGTTCTGGGTCGCGGGTTGGCTGTTGCGGCAGCGCGCGGACGATTTGCCGGCGCGCTCGGTCGATGCGGCGGCCATTCTGTTCACCGTTCTGCTCGCGGTCGTCGAAATCCGGCACTACGTCACCGGCGGCAACATTTATCGGCCGTCGAGCGATTTCTTGGAAATCGCGCTCTACGCCAATGTCGGTCTGGCCATCACCATCGGGCTCGAAAGGGTGCGCGGGCGCACCGGCAGCATCGTGCACGACATCGGCGCGATGGTGATGGCGGCGCTGACGTTGTTGGCCATCGTGTTCGATCTCATCTACGTGCTCGATCCGCGTTTGAACCGCACGCCGGTCGCCGGCGCGTTCGTGAATCTGATCCTGCTCGCTTACGGTTTGCCGGCGGTGCTCGCCATCACGCTGGCGCTGATCGCGCGCACTACGCGGCCTCTTTCCTATCGGATCACGGCGGCCATCACGGCGGTGACGCTCGGTCTGTTCTATCTCACGCTCGAAGTACGGCGGCTGTTCCACGGCCCAATCCTCGCCGGCCCTGTCAGCGATGCTGAGCAATACTGTTATTCGACGGCGTGGCTCCTGTTCGGCATCGCGTTGCTGGCGGTCGGCTTCGTTCTGCGCTCGCAGCCGGCGCGGATGCTCGCCCTCGGGGTAATCGCGCTGACCGTCGCCAAAGTGTTCATCGTCGACACCGCGAGCATCAGCGGCATCTATCGCGCGCTATCGGTGATCGGTCTCGGCATCGTGCTGCTCGGCATCGGCTGGCTCTATCAGCGGCTTCTTTACCCGCGCATGCCGCCAGCAACTGCACCGGCCACGCCTGAATAAGCGCAGTGAGCTTACTTGTCGTATCCGCGGTACCTATATAAACGGCTCGCGGATACTCACCGCGTGATTCCATGATTCACGTCTGCTCGCTCGCGCGCCTACATGAAACCGTCGACGACACCGGCGCGCGGCACGTCGTGTCGCTGATCGGCGACGTCGATGGCATCGACCGGCCAAGCTGCATCGCGCCGGAAAATCATCTCTGGTTGCGGTTCGATGATATTTGTTCTCCGCTCGACGGCTACATCATGCCGGGCGAGGAGCACGTCGCCGATCAGCGACACGACGTGCCGCGCGCCGGTGT
>JASHVC010000084.1 GCA_030039655.1 Xanthobacteraceae bacterium
CGGCGATCAGGCCGTCGAGTCCGCCCGCCTGCAAATATTTCGCAGCTTCGATCAAGCGGACATTTTTACCGACGGCCACCTGCACGTTCATTCGATAATCCTCGCCTAATGTGCCGCCGCGGAGAAATCCTGCGGCACCGCCGAGCGCACCACGCGCGCCTTGCGCGTGGTCGGCGGCGTATTGCGGCTCCGCCCGACGAACCGCGGGACGCCGGCGGTAATCACGCCGCCAATGGCAGCGATATCGCCATTCTTGACCGCGGCGAGCGCGGTGTCCTGCGTACCCCCATCGGGCGCGTCGATCAGCACGATGTCGGCGGCGCTGCCGGGGGCGAGGAATCCGGAATCGAGATCGTAGACGCGGGCGTTGCTGCCGGTCGCCGCGCAGACGAATCTTTCCGGCGGCATGTCGGTGAGGCTCGCGCAATGGGCGATGGTGTAGAGCATGCCGAGCGGCATGACGCCGGTGCCGGTCGGCGTGTCGGTGGCGATGATGAAGCGATCAAACGCGCCGTGCTGCTCGGCTAGCCGTGCGCACAGCAGCGTGGTGCGGAGATTGCCGGCGGTGCAGACCTGAAGCGCGATCTCGCTCTCTTTGATCACGCGCTCGAAGTCGCGATCCGGCATGGCGGTCGGCCCGCCGTTAATGTGAAACGAGACGTGCGGCTGCATGGCGAGCAGATGGTCACCGGTGATCGCACCGGAGCCCGGAATCGACGCACCGCCGGTGTGGCAGGTGGTGATCAGGCCAGCCGCCTTGGCGTCGCGTACCAACGGCACGTAATCGAAAGGCGTCTTCACCGCGCCGAACCCGGCCTTGGCCAGTCGCACGCCGTTGACTGCCAGCTCGACAAAGTCGGCGGCCTTCAACCCCGGTTCCAGGATCACCGAACCCGCAAGGACGCGCATTCCGCCTGGGCGGTAAGTGGCGAAACACCGCTGCGCCGCGAGCGCCAGCGCCTTCACGCCTTCAGGATCGCTCGGCCGCCCGGGTACATGCACCTCGGACGCCGAAATCGCCGTGGTGGTGCCGCCGTGCAGATAGCTTTCCAAATAACCGACGGCGCGCTGGCGCGGCGTGTAATCGCCGAAGGTGATGTGCACATGGGAATCGATGAGGCCCGGCATCGCCGTCATGCCTCCGGCATCGATCACCACATCAGCGCTCTCGACCGCAGCTGCGTCGGCGGTGCCCACGCGCGCAATGCTGTCGCCGTCACTGATGATCGTGTCGCCCGCCACGAACGGAGCGCGCCAGTCGCCGGAAACGATTGTTCCCAGATTGACGATCGCGACCTTCACTCAGCGGTGCTCCGTTACCTAGCCGTGCGCGTTTCGCCGCGCTTTCGTGTATTGTAACGTATTGCCTAAGCGCGTCCACGCACGTCTGCCGCGTGCCGCTTCCGGGAATCGCCATGAAACTTCCACGTCGAAAATTCCTGCAAATCTCAGCCGCCGCGTTGCCGCTCGCGCCTCGCCTGGCGCGGGCGCAATCCTACCCCACGCACCCGGTGCGCCTGCTCGTCGGCTTCCCGGCCGGCGGCCAGGTCGACATCGTGGCGCGCCTGACGGCGCAATGGCTCGGCGACAAACTCGGCCAAACAGTTGTCGTTGAGAACAAGCCCGGTGCCGGCGGCAATCTCGGCGCGCAAGCGGTCATCGGCGCGGCGCCCGATGGCTACACGATGTTCTTCGCTGCGTCGTCGAATGTGGTCAACACCACGCTGTTTGCCAATCTGCCGTATGACTTTGCGCGCGACGTCACGGCGATCACCACCGTCAACAATATTCCGCTCATCCTGGAAGCCCATCCGTCGTTCAAGCCCAAGACGATCGCCGAATTGATCGCCACCGCCAAAGCCAGTCCCGGCTCGATCACCATGGGGTCGCCTTCGGCTGGGACGCCGCCTTATCTGTGCGTCGATCTCCTGAACATGATGGCGGACATCAAAGTGGTGCATGTGCCTTACTTTGGCGAGAATCAGATGGTGACCGACCTGCTTGGCGGCCAAGTTCTGGTCGGCTTCGGCGGCATCTCCGCGGGCATCAGCCACATCAAGGTGGGCGAGCTGCGGGCGCTCGGCGTGACGACTGCAACGCGTCTCGAGCAATTGCCTGACGTGCCGACGATTGGAGAGACGGTGCCGGGTTTCGCGGCCAGTGGCTGGAACGGCATCGTAGCGCCGAAGAACACGCCGCAGGAAATCGTCGACAAGGTCGCCGCTGGTGTCGGCGCCATTCAGGCCGATCCCAAATTCAAGGAGCGATTGAGCGACCTCGGCGTCAGCGTGTTCCCAATGCCGCCTCCGGAGTTTGCAAAGTTTCTCGTCAGCGAAACCGAGAAGTGGGGCAAGGTCGTCAAGTTCGCGGGCCTCAAGCCGCAGTAATGCGGCGATCGTTCGCGGAGTGAAAGGGCGGCCCATGAGCCAAACATCTGCTCTGGCCCGGTTGAGGGCTTCGCTGCAAGCATCGGCCGGCGATGTCGTCTTCGGCATGGAAGACGGAACTGTCTCCATATTCGGCCTCGTGTTCGGCGTTGCGGCGACCACCAACGATCAATCCGCCGTGCTGATCGCCGGCGCATCGGGCGCCGTTGCGGCGGCCGTGTCGATGATGGCCGGGACTTACCTCGAAGCCGAAACCAGCGAAGATCAGAAGAAGGTGCTCGACTCGCGCCTGGCCGCGGAGCTGCGAAGTGATTCAGCCGCCGTCGTCGGGGGGATCACGCAGCGACTCCGGGCGGCCGGGCTTGCGCAAGAGCAAACGGCGATGACGAGCAACTTTCTTTCATCGCAGCCTGCTGTCTTGAAAGCGTTCGCCGTGGCGCTTGCCAATCCCGCAGTCGGATCGACGGACAGCGCCCTGGTGCGGTCGCTGTGGATGCTGATCGCCGATTTTCTTGCCGCCGCAATCCCGATCCTGCCGTTTGCGTTTCTTCCCGTTCCGCAAGGCCGCGTGGTTTCGGCGGCGGTCACAACGCTGCTGCTGGTTGCCCTCGGAATCGGCCGTGCCCGCATTGGCGGCAGGAGCATCCTGCGTACGGTAACCGAAACGGTATCGATCGGCATTGCCGCCGCGCTCGCCGGCGTCGGCATTGGCGTCGGAATTTCCCACCTCTTCAGTTGACGAGCAAAGCGAAGATTAAATCTCCACGCGAAATCCCACCTCGATAATCGCGTCCTGGGGAATCTTAAAAAAGTCCGGCGCTCGGCTTGCGACCCGATTGAAAAACGAAAAGATCCCAAAAGACAGCGGCCCCATCGAAGAGCCCTTGGCGCGCCGAACGATCGTCTCGTGCGCGATATAATAGTTCTTGTGATCGAGATCAGCATCGAAACCGAGCATTTTGCAATTGAGCAAAGTGAGCGGGATATCGGGCGTCTGCATGAAGCCGAGCCTGGTCTGAATGCGGTAGAAGCCGTGGCCCAGCCGCTCCACGGAATGGCGTTCGCCGAACGGCACACGCGGCCGATGCTCGAATACGAAGGACAACAGCACTACGATCTCGTGCAGGACACGATTGTGTTCGATGTGGCGCAGCAGCATCGGCGAGGCGCCGTACTCGACTTTGGTCAGCCAGACGCCCATGCCAGGTGCCCGCCCGATGACTGTTCTATCCGCATACGGAATGAACTGGTCGAGCGGCATCGACATTTCGCGCAGACGCTCTCTGACCTCTGACGCGCCCTTGCGCCACGATAGCATCATGACGGCGATCGCGCCGCCGATGAGGACTGGAAACCAGCCACCGGCGATGAACTTCATCGAGTTGGAGACAAGGAACGTGGCGTCGATGGTGCCGAAGGCCGCGATGATCGGAACCGCTACCGTCGGCGACCAGGCCCACCGCGTAACCGCGACACGGTACAGCAAGATCGTGGTGGTGAGCATGGTTCCCGACACGGCAATGCCGTAGGCGGCCGCCAGATTGTCCGAAGTCCTGAACAGGATCACCGTAAGGAGCGTCGCCGCCATCAACAGCCAATTGGCGGCAGGCACGTAAATTTGCCCCTCCTCGTCGCTTGACGTGGAGATGATCCGTGCGCGCGGGCACAACCCCATTATCATGGCCTGGCGGGTCATCGAGAACACGCCGGAGATCAGTGACTGCGAAGCGATGATGGTGGCGAGCGCCGCGAGCACCACCATGGGCATAAGCAGCATGTGAGGCGCCAGTTTGTAGAACGGACTATCGGCGGCGTTTGGCTCGGCGAGGATCAGCGCACCTTGACCGAAATAGTTGAGGATTAGCGCCGGAAGCACGAGCCCGAACCAGGCTCGGCGGATTGCCGTGGGGCCGACATGGCCCATATCGGCGTAGAGCGCCTCGCCGCCGGTCAATGCCAAAAAGACAGCGCCGATGACCGCGAACGCCACGAATGGATCTCTGGCGAGGAAATGTGCAGCGGCTAGCGGATTGATCGCCCCAAGGATGGCCGGTTGCGTCCATATGTTTGCGGCCCCGAGCAGCCCGATCGACACGAACCAAATGACCATGACGGGGCCGAACAGCTTGCCGATGCTTTCGGTGCCCCGCTGTTGGATCAAAAACAGTCCAATCAGAATCGCGAGCGTCACCGGCACCACGAACCTGTCGAAGGTCGGCGCCATCAGCTTGAGACCTTCCATGGCAGACAGCACGGAAATGGCCGGTGTGATCACGCCGTCGCCGTAGAGCAAAGCGGCACCGATGATTCCCAGCAATACGAGAATCGGTAGTGTCGCTCCGTCGCGGATGCGGTCTCCGCCGACGAGCGACAGCAGCGCCAAGATACCTCCTTCCCCTTCATTGTCCGCGCGCATCACGAATACGATGTACTTCAGCGAGACCATCAGCATCAGCGCCCAGAAGATCAGCGACACGATGCCGAAGACTTCGTAGGGCGAGGGAACCGGGTGGCCGATTCCCGCGAGTGCGACCTGAAACGCATAGAGCGGGCTAGTGCCGATGTCGCCGTAGACGACACCGAGCGCCGTCAGCGCCAGAAACCAGGGATTGCCCAAGTGATGCGTGCCGGCACCAGCACCGTGACGCGCGGGCCGCTCTTCGGAATCCACCGCCAACGTGGCAGCGTCGGCGCCGCTCGGGCTGCGCGAGAACCAATTCATGCTCGACCTTATCGCCGGTGGCGCGGGATGCCGGGGTTGCTCGATTTCGTATTCAAGATTTAGGCCAGCGGGTGCGCGATTCGCCGCAAAGCGCAGGGTGAAATCATGCCCACAATCGCTTGCTCGCGATGGCGGCGCCGTCGCTGAGCGCCCGCAGCTTGGCCCAAACGATGCTGTCCGCGACCATCGGCTC
>JASHVC010000085.1 GCA_030039655.1 Xanthobacteraceae bacterium
CTTCTGCGCCGCGTCGTCGAGATCGTCGGCCGGCACTACGTTGAGCTTGGACTCCGCGATAATCTTCTTGCCGAGATCGACGTTGGTGCCTTCGAGCCGCACCACCAGCGGCACCTTCAGGCCCACTTCCTTCACGGCGGCAACAACGCCTTCGGCGATCACATCGCATTTCATGATGCCGCCGAAGATGTTGACCAGGATGCCTTTGACGTTGTGATCCGACGTGATGATCTTGAACGCCGCCGCCACCTTGTCCTTGGTGGCACTGCCGCCGACATCGAGAAAGTTCGCCGGCGCCATGCCGTAGAGCTTGATGATGTCCATGGTTGCCATGGCGAGGCCGGCGCCGTTGACCATGCAGCCGATCGAGCCGTCGAGCGCCACGTAGTTGAGATCGAACTTCGAGGCTTCGATCTCCTTGGCGTCTTCCTCGGTCTCGTCGCGCAGGGCCGCGATCTTCGGATGCAGAAACAGCGCGTTGTTGTCGAAGTCGACCTTGGCGTCGAGGCAGATCAGCTTGCGGTCCTTGGTGACCACGAGCGGATTGATTTCCAGGAGGCTGATGTCGGTATCGACGAAGGCCTTATACAGATTGGTGAGCAGCGGACTCATCTGCTTGGCCAAGTCGGGTTCAAGCTTGAGCACATGAGCGATTTCGCGCACGTGGTGCGGACAAATACCTGCCACCGGATCGATCGATATGGTGGAGATCAGTTCCGGCGTCTTGTGCGCGACTTCTTCGATCTCCATGCCGCCCGCCGTCGACACGACGACGGCGACCCGCGACGTCTCGCGGTCGACCAGCATCGACAGATAGAACTCGCGATCGATGGCCGAGCCTTCCTCGATGTAGAGCCGGTGCACCTGCTTGCCGTGCGGCCCGGTCTGATGCGTCACCAGCGTCGATCCAAGAAGCCGCGTCGCTTCCTTCTTCACGTCGTCGATCGAGCGCACCACTTTCACGCCGCCCGCCTTGCCACGGCCGCCCGCGTGAATCTGCGCCTTCACCACCCAGACCGGACCGCCCAGCTCCTTGGCAGCTCTTTCCGCCTCGTCGACGCTGAACGCCGCAATGCCGCGCGGCACCGGCACGCCAAAGTCACGCAGCACCGCCTTCGCCTGGTATTCGTGGATGTTCATTGGAAAATCCGCTGTCTGTCATTGCCCGCGCAGGCGGGCAATCCAGTACTCATGAGCCAACTCAAAACTGCACGACAGTGCAACATCACGACCTGCGACGGGTACTGGATGCTCCGCCTTCGCCCTTCGCGGAGCATGACAGTGGTGGGACGGCTATTTCCCCAGATCGGGTGCGATCTTCTTGCACGCTTCGACCAGGGTCTGCACGGACTGTGCCGATTTCTCGAACATGCCGCGCTCGGCGCCGTTAAGTTCGATCTCGACGATGCGTTCGACGCCCTTGGCGCCGATGACCACAGGCACGCCCACATAGAGGTCTTTGACGCCGTATTCGCCGTTGAGCCACGAAGCGGCCGGCAGCACCCGTTTCTTGTCGCGCAGGTAGCTCTCCGCCATGGCGATTGCGGAAGCCGCCGGCGCGTAGAAGGCAGAGCCGGTCTTGAGCAGGCTCACGATCTCGCCGCCGCCGTTGCGCGTGCGCTCGACGATCTCGTCGATGCGCGCCTGCGAGGTCCAGCCCATCTTAATCAGGTCGGGAAGCGGAATACCGGCGACGGCCGAATAGCGCACCAGCGGCACCATGGTGTCGCCGTGGCCGCCGAGCACAAAGGCGTTCACGTCCTCGACCGATACGTTGAATTCGTCAGCGAGAAAATAGCGAAAGCGCGCGGAGTCCAGCACGCCCGCCATTCCCACCACCATCTGTTTCGGCAGCCCGCAACACTTCTGCAGCGCCCACACCATGGCGTCGAGCGGATTGGTGATGCAGATCACGAAGGCGTTGGGCGCGTATTTCTTGATGCCCGAGCCAACCTGCTCCATGACTTTGAGATTGATGCCGAGGAGATCGTCGCGGCTCATGCCTGGCTTGCGTGGCACCCCGGCGGTGACGATGCACACCGCGGCGCCCTCAAGCGCCTCGTAGGAGTTGGTGCCAGCCATGCGGGCGTCGAAGCCTTCGACCGGCGAAGCCTGCACGAGATCAAGCGCTTTGCCCTGGGGCACGCCCTCCACGACATCGAACAGGGTGACATCGCCAAGTTCTTTAAGGCCGATCAAAAGTGCCAGCGTGCCGCCGATTTGACCCGCACCAATGAGTGCAATCTTGTTCCGCGCCATCCGCAATGTCCTTGATTTACTCAGGAGAACCGGCCGTCGCGGTCATTAGACCTTTCGGCAGGATCGTTCAAGCACGCTGCAATATTTCCCGCACGTGCGGAGGCAATGGGCAGAAGCCGCTCACGTCTCCACGATGCCGGCGGACGAGCCCGAGCTTTGTGCGTGTGGGGTGCCGTGCGGCCTCGCCAAGTAGGCTTGCGAGCGCATTTCGATCAGCCGAGACGCGGTGCGCTTGAATTCCTGCACCTCAAAACCTTCATCCGCCTGATAGAGCGCATCGGGCTCGGCGGCAGCCGAGGCGATGAGCTTCACGTTGATGTCATACAGTGTGTCGATGAGAATGATGAAGCGCTTGGCCGCGTTGCGCGTGTCAAAATTCATTACCGGAATGTGGTCGAGGATGACGGTGTGGTACTCGTGCGCGATACGGAGATAGTCTACGGCCGCGAGCGGCGCCTCGCAGAGATCGTGGAAAGTGAATCGCGCGACCCCCATGGCGGCGCGTGGCACGTGCACGGCGCGCCCTTTCAGCGCTAGATCCTGGGGCGCGCCGTCGCGCCCGCCGGTTAGCCGCCGCCAGGCGTCGTCGAGCGCCGCATCCGCTCTCGCGTCGGCCGGCACGTACCAGACCGGCATGCCGCCAAGTTTCTCCAGGCGGAAATCGGTGCGCGCGGAGAGGCGCACCACGTCCATGCGCTCTTCCAGCATGTGGATGAACGGCACGAACAAGGCACGGTTCAATCCATCCTTGTAGAGATCGTCGGGCGCCACGTTCGAGGTGGCGACCACGACCACGCCGCGTTCGAACAATTGCCCGAATAGCCGCCCGAGAATCATGGCGTCGGCGATATCGGTGACGTGGAATTCGTCGAAGCAGAGCAGCCAGGCCTCCTGCGCGAGTTGCGCCGCCGTCAAACGGATCGGATCGTCGCCTTCGTGCTCGCCGACTTTCATCTTTTGCCGGAGCGCGAAAATGCGTTCGTGCACGTCGAGCATGAATTCATGAAAATGCGCGCGGCGCTTGCGCACCACCGGGCTCGACTGAAAAAATAGATCCATCAGCATGGTCTTGCCGCGGCCGACGTCACCATATATGTAGAGACCCTTGATGCGCTGCTGTGCGCTTCCGCTGCGGGCGAATAGCCAGCCGAGCGAAGAAGATTTGCGCGCAAGCCGCGATTGCAAGATTTGCGATTCAAGTCGCGCCAACCGATCGACGACGGCCTTTTGCGCGTCATCGGGCTCGATGCGGCCCGCGGCGACGGCAGCCGTGTATTGCGCTTCGACGTATTGCGTTTCGATCAGGTTCGCCATATGCGGGCAAAACGCTCGGAAGGTAACCGTTGTGGATAAAAGATGGCGAAAGCCGCGAACGCATAGCGGCCTTTCAACATAAATCGCAAGTTTTTGTTGTCGTCAAACAATTGTGATGTTCGTAAGCCATGCATAAAGAGAATGCATGCGGGTTGCTTAATTCTTCAGCTTGCGATAGTTCGCCGCTCCCCAACATTATAATTTGATTCAGCGCGCCTTATTTTCTTGCCTGGTGTGCTGTCTGGGAGGACGCAAATAAGGAGGGCCTTTGACGACGACAAAGTCAGGAGGTCCGTAGAATGCAAGAAGTCCTTCCCGAAGGCGCCGTGATCCGCAAATTGTGGATCGGCGAGACCGACAAATATCGCGAGCATGTCTTGCGTCTCGATCCGCAGAGCCGGCACAACCGGTTCGGTGGCGGTGTATCTGACGAGTTCGTCAGGAATTACGTAGACCTCTCCACCACCCTCGATGCGATCGTCCATGGCTGTTTCGTTGACGGCGAACTGCGCGCAGTGGCCGAGCTGCGCCCGCTCGGGTTGGGCTTTCCACAGCAGGCCGAGGCGGCGCTGAGCGTCGAGAAGCCCTGGCAGAGTCACGGCGTCGGTTCGGCGCTGCTGCGGCGAACGCTGCTGGCGGCCCGCAATCGCGGGTTTCGCCTGCTGCACATGGCGTGCCTCGCGGAAAATCATCGCATGCAGCAGCTCGCCCGCAAGTTCGATGCCGAGCTGTCGTTCGATTTCGGCAGTGTGATCGGCGAAGTCGAGTCCTCGCGGCCGACGCCGCTGTCGCTCATGCAGGAACTGATGACCGACGGCCATGGCTTTGCCACGGCGATGCTCGATCTGCAGGTGCGCATGCTGCGGGCGTGATTTACGCCCGCCTCAGCTCAGCCTCATCAGCCAGCGGATAATCCGCCTCCACCACATAGGGTCCGCCGCCGATGGACGCGCGCGATGAGAACAACACGAAGCGCGAGACCTGGAATGACGAGGAGCGATAGTGCGCGCGAGCCGCCAAGTAGTCGGCGACCTGCTGGCTGGAGGAATCGCGCAGCCGCGCCAACGTTACGTGCGGCGTATATTTGCGGCCTTCGGGATCGAGCCCCAGCCGCTGCAGCAGCCGCTCCTGCTCTGCCTGCAACTCCATGAGCGCCGGAATCTGTATCGCGCCCGCGATCACCGCGCGCGGCTTGCGGCCGCCAAACGATGACAGTCCGTCGAGGCGCAGTTCGAACGCGCCACGCTGCACGCGGCCGAGCATGACGGCAATTTCGCGCGCCAGCGCGTCGTCGATATCGCCGATGAAACGCAGCGTCAGATGATAATTTTCAGGATCGATCCAGCGCGCGCCCGGCAGGCCGCCACGCATCATCGAGAGCGATTGCGCCACATCGGCAGGAATTTCCAGGCCAGTAAACAGACGAGGCATGACAAACCCTGCGGCTCGTGTTCGCGATTCGCAAGCGCAGCACACCATGCGGTGAGCGCGGCGAAGGCGCAACCCTCGCGACACGCTAACCTTTACGATGGGTGCTGACTGCGGACGCGGGCGATGAGCTCCTCCACCTTCGGCAAAATGCGCTCGACAATCACGCCGACGCCGGCCGCGTTTGGGTGCAGACCATCGCTTTGTGTGAGACTGCGATTGCCGGCGGTGCCGTCCAGGAAAAAAGGATAGAGCAGCACGCCGTATTTGGCGGCGAGATCAGGATAAATGCTCTCGAAGGCGTGACCGTAGTCAGCTCCAAGATTAGGCGCGGAGCGCATCCCACAAAGCAGTACGGCGATATGACGCTGAGTGAGCTGGTGCAGGATCGCGTCGAGCTTTTCACGTGTGACGGCCGGGTTCAGCCCGCGCAGCATGTCGTTGGCGCCAAGTTCGACGATGACCGCATCGGTGCCCTCGGGCACCGACCAGGCAAGGCGAGTAAGCCCGTCCGCGGCTGTATCGCCGGAGACGCCCGCATTGGCAACCGCGGCGGCTATTCCTTTGGCAGTCAGCGCCGCATGCAGGCGGGGCACGAAACCATCCTTGTCAGGCAGGCCATAGCCGGCGGTCAGCGAGTCGCCGAGCGCGACGACATTGACCGGCGATTGGGCGTTCGCCGGCTGCACCAGCGGCCCGGCCAGGAATGCCGAGCTACAAAGCGCCGCGGCAGCGATTTGGAGCAGAGCACGACCCCACCCATATGATCGGGGGCGAATCGAGCACGAGGGCCGCGGGCCATTTAATCGCATGAACGACATTTCGGGGCCTTCCTCCGCCGGCGACGCCCTAGCGCTGAGCGGCGTCAACCTGTCGCTCGGCCGCGGCGCGGCGCGGGTCCATATCCTGCGCGACATCGGCTTGTATATAGGGCGCGGTGAAGCCGTAGCGCTGCTCGGACCGTCGGGCTCGGGCAAATCGACGCTCCTTATGGTAATGACCGGATTGGAGCAACCGGACTCAGGTTCGGTTGTGGTTGCCGGGCAAGATCTGCGCAAGCTCGACGAGGACGGACTGGCGCGCTTCCGTGGCACGCATGTGGGCATCGTGTTCCAGGCTTTTCACCTCATTCCCACGATGACGGCGCTGGAAAACGTCGCCGTGCCGCTCGAACTGGCCGGCGAACGCGATGCACTTGCGCGCGCGCAACGCGAACTCGCTGCCGTAGGACTTGCCCAGCGGTTCCATCACTACCCGGCTGAACTATCCGGCGGTGAGCAACAAAGAGTAGCCCTCGCCCGCGCGCTCGCACCCAATCCGGCCATCCTGGTCGCCGATGAGCCGACCGGAAATCTCGACGAGGCGACCGGGCGCGAGATCATCGAGCTTTTGTTTCGCGGCCACCGTGAACGTAGCACCACTCTGATTCTGGTTACGCACGACACCGAACTCGCTGCGCGCTGCGATCGCGTGCTGCATATGCACTCGGGACGGCTCGAGAGCCCCGTCAGCGCAGCCGGCCCATGATGACACCAGTCGCATCGCGCGTACCGCTTTGGCTGAAGGTCGCCTACACGGTTTTCATGGCGATGCTCGTCCCGGTTTACTGGCACTATTATGGGCCGACGAACTTTCTGTACTTCTGCGACGTGGCGCTGCTGCTGACGTTGATCGCCATATGGCCGGAGAATGCACTGCTAGTCTCCATGTGCGCCGT
>JASHVC010000086.1 GCA_030039655.1 Xanthobacteraceae bacterium
CTGATGGGCTGGGCGGACAAGGCTCGGCGCCTGGGCGTGCGTGCCAACGCGGAGACGCCGCTGGATGCCGAAACCGCGCGCAAGTTCGGCGCCGAGGGCATCGGATTGTCGCGCACCGAGCATATGTTCTTCGATCCCAAGCGCATCGGTGCGGTGCGGCAAATGATCATGGCGACCGACGAGGGCGGCCGGCGCGCCGCGCTGGCTCGGTTGCTGCCGTTCCAGCGCGAGGATTTCCGGCAGCTCTTCAGCATCATGGCCGGCTTGCCGGTGACCATCCGCTTGCTCGATCCACCGCTGCACGAATTCCTGCCGCACACCGAAGAGGAAATTGTTGCGGTTGCGGACGCCATGGGCGCGGATCCAAAAAAGCTCGCCGATCGCGCCCGCGAACTGCACGAGTTCAATCCGATGCTCGGCTTCCGCGGCTGCCGGCTTGCTATTGCATATCCGGAGATCGCCGAGATGCAGGCGCGCGCCATCTTCGAGGCGGCGGTCGAGGCCGGCCGCGCCACCGGCAAGTCTGTGGTGCCGGAAATCATGGTGCCGCTCATTGCCAGCAAAGCCGAGCTCGATCTGGTCAAGGCGCGCATCGATGCCACAGCCGAAACCGTCGCAACGGAGACCAAACGCCCGGTCAAATATCAGGTTGGCACCATGATCGAGCTGCCGCGCGCGGCGCTCAAAGCCGACGAGATCGCCGAGACCGCCGAGTTCTTTTCTTTCGGCACCAACGACCTGACGCAAACGGCTTTCGGCATCAGCCGCGACGATGCCGCGAGCTTTTTGGGAATCTACACGTCGAAGGGCATCCTACCGGCCGACCCGTTCGTGTCGATCGACCGCGACGGCGTCGGCGAGTTGATCCGCATTGCCGCCGCGCGCGGGCGCAAGGTGCGCAAGAACATCAAGCTTGGCATTTGCGGCGAGCACGGCGGCGATCCGGCGTCGGTCGCGTTCTGCGACGAGGTCAAGCTCGACTATGTGTCGTGCTCGCCGTTCCGCGTGCCTATTGCGCGACTGGCGGCCGCTCAGGCCGCGCTCGGCAAACGCGCCGTGTCGGATGGGTAAATCATTCCCTAAGATCATCGCGTAGACGGCCTTAAGCTTGCGGCGTTGCCGTGAGCTCACGAATGCCACGGTTATGGGCGCATTCGCGGCGGTTTTTGCCCAGTTAACCCACTCGAAACGTTAATTTTACAAAAAGGAATTCTGTCGTATTCGCGCCACAGCGAGTCCGCTTCCTTCACGGCGCGCGAGTAGCCTGAGCGTACTTTGGGGTAAGGGGGATACGGTGGCGGCGCGTACGCGGGCATTGGGGGCCCGGCACTCCACACACTTTTGGCTTGGCGCATTCTGCGCCGCCTTGTTGCCGACCGCGATCGGCTATCAGGACATTGCGGCGCTGGTGACAAGGCAGCCGGCTGCGGCGCACCACACGCACTGGCATTTGATCGCGTCTCCGTTCGGCACCATCGAGCCTGCGACTTTCAGCTACGGCCACCGTCCGATCGGCACCGCCATGCCGCGGCCGCCGACTATTGTGACGGCCAATCTCGACCCGCGTTCGCTCGGCGACCAGCCGCCGGCGGCAGAGGCGACGATGCAGGTTGCAGTCAATCGGGAGCTCAAGGGTGACCGGCTGGCGTCGCCTGACAGCGTCGCCGCCGCGGATGTGACGGCAAGCTTGCAGCAACTGGCCGATGCTGCGCCGGCGGCTCAGGTCGTGCAGCCCCTCGTGATTAAGCCTCCGCAATCTTCCGCCGCGGTGGCGCGGATCGACAGCGACCTGCCGCCCGAAATACCGCCATCAGGGCAGATCGAAACGGCTGACGCGCATCAATCGTTGCTGGCGCCGTTATTGTTCGCCGAGAGCGGCGCCGACGAACTTAACGCTCACGCACGTTTCCGCTCGGGCGTGCCGGTGTTGTCCACGGCTTCTTTCGAGCAAGGCATCAAGCTCGCCGCGCTTGAAGAATCCGCCGAAGACGGCCTAGGCGGCCAAACCGTGGCCGGTAAAGACGATACCTCGCAGTTGCGCAGTCCTGCGCAACGCCTTGGCCTTGAGGGCAAGCAACGCGGGCGGGCGGAGAAGTGCCTTGCGGACGCGGTCTATTTCGAAGCGCGCGGCGAGCCGCTGCGCGGGCAGCAGGCCGTGGCGCAAGTGGTGATGAACCGGGTGTTCTCCGGTTATTACCCCAACAATGTCTGCGGCGTGGTTTATCAGAACGCCGGCCGCTATCTCGCCTGCCAATTCACCTTCGCTTGCGAGCACAAAAATCTCGATCGCATCGATGAGCCCGACATGTGGGTGCAGGCCAAGCAAATCGCCAAAGACGCGCTCGATGGCAAGATCTGGCTCTCCGATATCGGGCACGCGACACACTATCACGCCTATTGGGTGCGTCCGAGCTGGGTCCACGAAATGACCAAGCTCTATAGGCTCGGCGTGCACACTTTCTACCGTCCGCGCGCCTGGGGGAACGGCGACGACGAGCCGTCCTGGGTCGTGCCGTCGAACAAGCCCGAGGAAAGCGCCGCGAAGCCGGAAGCCGAGGCCGCTCCGGAGAAGCCTGCGACGAAGGAGGAAGCGACCGCGAGGTTGTAAGCTCCATTGTCGCCGTCAATTTTATTGTCGCCATCCGCGAAGGCGGATGGCCCAGTAATCCATGAGTGCAGTTTTGTCCTCTCCCTCAACCCAGGTTCGGTGATTACTGGATGACCCGCCTTCGCGGGTCATGACAAGCGGGGGATACGCGACGGCAGGCCATCACATCTCGATGTCGAGTCCGATGTCGAGATTCTGCACCGAGTGCGTGAGCGAGCCGGAGGAGAGATAGTCGACTCCGGTTTCAGCAATGGCCGCCGCGCTGCTGAGCGTAATGCCGCCCGACGCTTCGATGACCAAGCGCCCCGCGACCATAGCGACGGCGCGGCGCATGGAGTCGAGATCGAAATTGTCGATCAGCACCACGTCGGCGAGGCCGACCTTGAGCACTTCCTCAAGCTGTTCGAGGGAGTCGACTTCGATCTCGATCTTCACCAAATGACCGGCCGCGTGTTTGGCGCGTTTGAGCACCGCGCTGATGCCGCCCGCGACCGCAATGTGGTTGTCTTTGATCAGCATAGCGTCGTCGAGGCCGAAGCGGTGATTGTAACCGCCGCCGCAACGTATGGCGTATTTCTCCACCGCCCGCAGGCCCGGCGTGGTCTTGCGCGTGCAGATGATGCGCGCCTTGGTGTGGGCGATGCGCTTGACGAACTCCGCTGTTGCGGTCGCAATACCCGACATATGGCCGATGAAATTGAGCGCGGTGCGCTCGGCGCCGAGAATCGCGCGTGCGTTGCCCTCGATGGTCATCAGTTTGGCGCCGGCCGCGATCGCTGCGCCGTCGCGCGTGGAAGCGGCTATGTGCATCTCCGGCGACAGGCGGCGGAATGAAGCCTCGACAAAGGGGAGGCCGGAAACCACCCCGGGCTTGCGAGCAACCACGATGGCGCGGCCGCGCGTCTCCTCTGGAACCGTTGCAATCGAGGTGACGTCGCCGGCGCGCCCGAGATCTTCCTCAAGGGCGCGCTCCACCGCCGCTTCGACCTCAAGCGGGGAAATAAAAGCATCGGCACAAAACAGCGACATCGCCCTCAACCCTTAATTACTGGGGACCGGTATGGCAAACCCATGCGGACCCGGGCGGGCCAGCCATGCGTCGCTGTCCCGTCGACCAGTTTTCGTTAGGGCAATTCCGCCCTGCAAACTATGCTGCGCGGCTTTCGCAAAACCGTGGCCGGGCGACCATGACAAGCATCAACGATCGGGTGAGTTCTGTTCAATCCGGCTCAGCGGCCGGAACTTGGCGCACGCCAGCGCTCATCATCGGTTTCGGCTGCCTCATCTCGCTGATGTCCTTTGGGCCGCGCTCTTCGCTCGGCTTTTTTCTCACGCCGGTGTCGAACGCCAATCATTGGGGCCGCGACGTATTTGCTTTCGCGCTGGCGCTGCAGAATTTGCTGTGGGGCATGGGCCAGCCCTTGGCAGGAATGATCGCCGACCGCTTCGGTACGGCACGGGTGATCTGCGCCGGCGGTCTCATGTATGGCTGCGGACTAGTGCTCATGGGGCACGCCAACAGCGCCCCGTTGCTCGACGTATCAGCCGGTGCGCTAATCGGCTTCGGACTTTCGGGGACCTCGTTCATGGTTCTGTTGGCTGCGTTCGGCAAGCTGCTGCCGCCGGGATGGCGTTCGCTCGCCTTCGGATTTGGCACCGCGGCCGGCTCGTTCGGGCAATTTCTCTACTCCCCGCTTGCCGTCGCGCTCATGGACCGGTTCGGCTGGCAGCAGACGCTGGCGATTTTCGGCGTCAGCATGCTGCTTGTGCTGCCACTGTCGTCGGCGCTGATGACGCCGACTGCCGCGAGCAACAAGGAAGCCGCCCCGCAATCACTCTGGCAGGCGCTCGGTGAGGCCTTTGCGCATCGTTCCTACGTGCTACTGATGCTGGGATATTTCACGTGCGGTTTTCAGCTCGCGTTCATCACCGTGCACATGCCGGCTTATCTGGTCGACCGCGGCTTGTCGGCGCAAGTCGGCGGCTGGACGCTGGCGACTATTGGCCTTTTCAACATCATCGGATCGATCGCTTCCGGATGGCTCGGCGACCGCATGCCCAAGCGCTATCTCCTGTCGCTGATCTATTTCGGCCGCGCCGCCGCGATCTTCGGCTTCATCATGTTCCCGGTCACGTGGTTCTCCTGCATCGCTTTCGGCGCGTCCATGGGGCTGTTGTGGCTGTCGACGGTACCGCCCACCAACGGCATCATCGCGCTGATGTTCGGCACGCGCTGGCTGGCGACGCTTGCGGGTTTTGCCTTCTTCAGTCACCAGGTTGGCGGTTTCCTCGGCGTGTGGCTTGGCGGTATCGTATTCGAGCGCATGGGCTCGTACGGCCCGGTGTGGTGGCTCGCGATCTTGTTTGGTTTGCTCTCAGCAGTCATCAACTTGCCGATCGTCGAGAAGCCGGTGCCGCGCACAGCCATCGTGCCGGCCTGATCGGAGATCGATTTGGCAACCTTCAAGGCGATCGTCATCGACAAGGGTGAAGCCGGTCAGACCGTGCGGCTCACCGATTTCGATGAAAGGGACCTGATGGAAGGCGATGTCGCCGTCCGCGTGGAATGGTCGACGGTGAATTACAAGGACGGGCTTGCGATTACCGGCAAGGCGCCGGTGGTGCGCCGCTTCCCAATGATTGCCGGCGTCGATTTTGCCGGCACTGTTGAGTCGTCCTCGCATCCTGCGTGGAAGGCGGGCGACAAGGTCATTCTCAACGGCTGGGGCCTTGGCGAAACCCATCTCGGTGCTTACGCGCAGAAGGCGCGCGTCAAGGGCGATTGGTTGGTGCGGCTGCCTGCAAGCATGAGCACCCGAGACGCTATGGCGATCGGCACGGCTGGCTACACCGCCATGCTGGCGGTAATGGCGCTGGAACGTTCAGGGCTCACGCCGTCGCGCGGTCCGATGGTTGTGACCGGCGCCGCCGGTGGAGTCGGTTCCGTTGCGGTCGCGCTTCTCGCCAAGCTTGGCTACGGGGTGACAGCGTCGACTGGCCGTCCGGAAGAAGCCGCGTATCTCAAAGGACTAGGCGCGACCGACGTAATCGAGCGCAAGGAACTCGCCGGACCGCCGCGGCCGCTCGC
>JASHVC010000087.1 GCA_030039655.1 Xanthobacteraceae bacterium
GCCTACCTGCCGCCGCAGCCGACCATGGAGCGCTGCTATCAGTTTGGGCAGGCGGTGGCGCGCACCGTCACCTCGCTTGGGCTCAAGACGGTGATCCTGTCGAGCGGCGGCATGTCGCACTTTCCCGGCACCGACCGCTACTCCAATCCGGAGCTTGCCTGGGACAAGCGCGTGTTGGAAAAGCTCGCCGCCGGCAATTTGAAATCGCTGATCGGCTTCGACGAGACCGAGCTCGACGACACCGGCAATATCGAGCTGCGCTGCTGGGCCTGTGCAGCCGGTGCGCTCGGTGAGCGCAAGCCGAACGTGGTGTCGATGGATCCAAGCTGGCACCACAACTACGCGTCACTTGCCTGGATCGGCGGCGAGACAGAGCAGCACCACGCCGCGCACTATCCGTCGATCAGGCCGGAGTTGGTGGAGCTGACGTCGGCACTGCACGGCCTCGCCCATGACGCCGACATGCGCGCGCAGTACGTGGCCGACGCCGCGGCGTTCGCCGACCGCTTCACGCTGCCGCCGGACCAGCGCGAGGCGCTGATCAAGCTCGACATGCCCTCCATCGTAAAGATGGGTGCGCATCCGTTGGTGCCATTCCTGGCGCAAATGCAGATCCAACGGCTGCGGCCGCAGCGCAGCAGTTAAAGTCTAACGCCCGGCGCGGCGCGGGAGCGGCACAACCGCCGAGACTTGCGGTTTGCGGCTCGCGCGCGCGGCCACTTCGAGCATCAGGCCGAGACTCTCAAAGTGCTTGCGCACCACCGCACGCGCGGCGCGGCCGTCGCGCTTGCGCAGAGCGCGTAACAGCGCGCGATGTTGGTCGAGGTGGCGCGGATCGTAAAAGCTGTTGTGCTTGGGCGAGACATTGGACAGCCGCGCGCCCTGCGCCTGATTGAACATCGCCACCAGCAGCGGGTTTCTGGCGCCGGCGAGAAACTGCCCGTGAAAGGCGTCATGGGCGCCCTTGGCAGCGTTCATGTCCCGGCGCGCAATGGCGGCTTCGAGCGCGGCGAGGGCTCCCTCCATTTGGTTCAGTTCCGCGGTGGACAGCCGGGCGGCGGCGAGCTCGGCGCATTTCTGCGCGATGTGCGAGCGTACGTCGTTGGCAATCGGCGCCGCCTCGATGATCACGCTTTCATCGAACACGCCTTTGCCGCCGGGCGCAGCCGCCGTGACGATGACGCGGCGACCGGCGGCCTTTTCCACGTAGCCGAGGCCGTGCAGCACGCGGAGGGCCTCGCGCACCGAGTTGCGGCTGACGCCAAGCATGTTGGCCAGGCGGGTCTCGGTCGGCAGCGCGTCGCCCGGGCCGAGGCGCTCGGCCTCGATCAGCCGGCAAATTTCCTGGGCCGCCTGGGTGATGACGCTGTCGCGTCGGATCGGGGAGGGGTCATAGGCCATTGTTCAACAATCCCACAGTAGAATATTCATGCAATAAGCCATTTCGCCCTTGACCGCAACGGGCACTCGGAGTCAAGTAATACAGGCGCGACAAGCGGTTTAATCGCGGTACGCGGATTGATGGAGAACACCCGATGAAAAAGCTGGTTTTGGAAACCACGGCGCCGTTCCAGGGGCTGCCGGAACTCGTCGCCTACGATGAAGGCTTGTTCGCCAAGGAAGGGCTCGACATTCAATGGGCCGATCGCGAGGTCGGCGTCGAGAAGAAGGTCGAAGTCAACGTGACCTCGCCGAAAGGCGTGGACCCGTTCGCCAGCCACGGCAAGCTGCTCGAACAAGGCAAGGCCGACATGTACAACGCCTGCGAATGGGGCAATTACTGCCGCGTCCAGGACACCGACCAGAGCAGTCGTCAGCTCGGCCGCCGCGCCATCATCGCCTACGCGGCGCTTGTGGTGCGGCCGGATTCGCCGGTCTACACGCCGCAGCAGATGGCCAATCGCCTGATCGGCCTGCCGTTCTATTTCGGCACGCACTACATCGCTCTGCACATGCTGGAAGGCTTCGTGCCGCGCGAGATGATCAAGGTGTGCCGCGCGCCGAACGGCTCGCGCTATCGTCTCGACGCGCTGATGAACGGCGAAATCGAAGCCACCACGTTGACCGAGCCGCACATCACGCTGGCAGAGAAGAAGGGCTGCCGCACGATCTGCTCGGCGTTCTTCCACGGCACCGAGGTCGCTTCCAATCGCGTCGATGCCGAGACCTATGCGGCCTTCAATAGGGCGGTGCGCGAGGCGGTGCGCCGGATCAATGCCAACAAGAAGGCGTACATGCACTACTTCATCGACTATTACGCCAAGAAGGATCCGGAGATCGCCGCGCTGAAAGTCGAGGATTTGCGCGAGAGCCGGCTCGTGGTCACCGATCCGGCGCCGATCCCGGCCGACGAACTGCAGCGCACGTACGACTGGCTGAAAAGCTGGGGCATGTTGGAAGAAACCGCGTCGCCACTGCAGTTGATAAATTCTCAGGTGCAGAATTTCGCGCACCAGACCGCGGCGGAGTGACAGTAGCGCGCAGCAACACTGCCTCATCCGCCAACGGGTCCGGCCCGAAGTGGCCGGCCCGATGACAGGCTCCGGCGGATGATCCAGTAATCGCTGCGCGTAGACCGTGTCGAGCGCAGGGCAGCTTTAAAGCGCAGGCGTTTACTGGATGCCCCGCCTCCGCGGGGCATGACACGAAAAGCCTTCCTATGCGCAACGGACACGCGGACGAGATTGCCAAACTGATCGAGCCGGGCCGCGTGCATCGGCGCGTCTATACGGATCCCGACCTGTTCGAATTGGAAATGGAGCGCATCTTCGGCCGCGCGTGGCTCTTTGTTGGCCACGTCAGCCAAGTACCCAATC
>JASHVC010000006.1 GCA_030039655.1 Xanthobacteraceae bacterium
TTCCTCTTCCTCGATCGCCGGTCGCACTTCGTCGCGGACGGGAAGTCCGTCCGCAGGGCGATGCGCATTCCCGTCAGCGCAGCCGTTCGAGAATGTTGACGTAATTGGCGACCGCGGCACCGCCCATGTTGAAGATGCCAGCGAGCTGCGCGTCCTTGACCTGCATGGCGCCGGCCGTGCCGGTGAGCTGCATGGCGGCGAGCGCGTGCATGGACACGCCGGTGGCGCCGATCGGGTGACCCTTGGCCTTGAGCCCGCCCGAGGGATTGATCGGCAGCAGCCCTTCCTTGGCCACGATGCCGTCGGCGATCACACGGGCGCCCTGCCCTTCCGGCGCCAAGCCCATGGCCTCGTACTCGATCAATTCGGCGATGGTGAAGCAGTCGTGCACCTCGGCGAATGACATATCCTTGAGCTCGATGCCGGCCCGAGCCAGCGCGCGCTGCCACGCTACAGCGCAGCCTTCGAACTTGAGCACGTCGCGCCGCGACATGGGCAAAAAGTCCTGCACGTGCTCGGCGGCGCGAAACACGATCGCTTTATTGAGCTTCAGCGCGGTCTCCACGTCGGCAAGCACGAGCGCCGCGGCGCCGTCGGAGACCAGCGAGCAATCCGTGCGCTTGAGCGGACCGGCCACGCGTGGGTTTTTGTCGCTCTCACTGCGGCAGAAGTCGTAGCCCAGGTCCTTGCGAATTTGTGCGTAGGGATTGCCGACACCGTTCTTGTGATTCTTGGCGGCGATTTGCGCCAACGCATCCGACTGGTCGCCCCAGCGCTGGAAATACAGTCCCGCGATCTTGCCGAAGATTCCCGCAAAGCCGCCGTCAATGTCGGCCTCCTCACGCACGTAAGAAGCCTTAAGCAGATTGCGTCCGATCTCAGGGCCGGACGTGGTCGTCATCTGCTCGACCCCGACCACGAGTACAATGCGGGATGAGCCTGCGGCGATCGATTTGAGGCCCTGGTGCACGGCGGCGGAACCGGTCGCGCAGGCGTTCTCGACCCGTGTGGCGCGCTTGAAGCGCAAATCGGGGGAAGCCTGCAGCACGAGCGATGCGGAAAAATCCTGCGCCGAGAAGCCCGCGTTGAAGTGGCCGAGCACAATCTCGTCGACATCCTTGGCCTCAATGCCGGCATCCGTCAGCGCCGCATTGGCCACGCGGACAATGAGGCTCTCGACGGTTTCGTCACTGAGCTTACCGAACGGCGTATGGGCCCAGCCCACAATACAGCCGGTCATTGATCGCTCCCTTGGATCGTTCCCTTGCCAAATCGGCCAGATGGTTCCCTACCGCCGAATTTTCGTCGCTTTTCCTTGGCTATGGGCTCGCCACAATCCACACAGATCCGAGGACGGCCCATCGGCCTTTGATTTCGAGCCGCCCTTGCTGTTACATAGGCTTGCGTGAAGGCTTCGTGAACCCATCCTCCACCGGCGCAAGCTCCTTGCAACGCAACCAACCGAAACGGACCGCAACAGTGCCTCGTACGAAAATTTTGCGGATACCGGCGCTCGGCGTCGCGCTTGGTTCCATCGCCCTCGGTTCGCTCGTGGCCTTCGGCGCTACGCCCGCGCGAGCCGAAGCCACAATCCTGATCGATGCCGACAGCGGCAAGGTCCTGCGCGAGCAGAATTCCACCTATCCGTGGTATCCGGCCTCGACCACGAAGCTGATGACGCTTTACGTCACGCTGAAGGCCATCAAGGACCACCGCATCACCCCCGACACATTATTCACCGTGTCGCGTAACGCCTACATGCAAGGGCCGACCAAGATGGGCTACCCGATCGGTACCCAGGTGACGGTCGATAACGCGATCAAGATGATGATGGTGAAGTCGGCCAACGACATGGCCGTGCTGCTGGCCGAAGGCGTTTCCGGGTCCATCGACAAATTCGCCGACCAGATGACGCTGACGGCGCAGACTCTCGGCATGACAGAATCGAACTTCGTTAATCCGAATGGCTTGCCGGCCGATGGCCAGATTACCTCGGCGCGTGACCTCGCCATGCTGGCGCGGGCACTGATCCGCGACTTTCCGGAAGACAGTTTCTATTGGCACATTCCGGCCATTCAGTACGGCAAGCGCGTGGTTCGCAACTACAATCCGCTTATCGGCCGCTATCCCGGTACCGACGGCATGAAGACGGGATTCATTTGCGCCTCCGGCTTCAACCTGGTGGCCACCGCCACGCGTGACAACAAGCACCTGATCGCGGTCGTGCTCGGCGCCCCATCTGGCGCTGCGCGCGCCGTGAAGGCGGCGGAGATGCTCGAAGGCGGTTTTACCTCAAATCCTCTGGCCTGGCTGATGCCCTCGCTTGGCACCGTCGACCAGCTCAAGCCGATCCACACCGATCCGCCCAATCTGAAAGACGAGATGTGCGGCGGGAAGCATCGCAAGCGCCCCGCCTCCGACGACGAGGACGCGGACGCCGGCACCGCCGAGGACAACGGCGGCAGCCCCGACGGCGCTGCGCCGACCGATGCCGCCAACGGCGCCAGCAATACCGGCAGCAACGTGACAGCTGGCGATGCAACGCCGCACTTCTCGATACTGCTGTCGATGCTGCGCGCCCCCTCGCCGAAGAATGCGAACCTGTTGGCCTTCGACACGCCGGTCACGCCGATCGTAGTCTATACCGGACCGACGCGCGCTCCCGGTGCGCCTGTGCCTCCGGAGCCATCCCCAAGGGTGAAGGTCGCGGCCCACCACGCCAAGCCGAAATCCACGGCGAAGCCCAAAGAGACGCAATAACGCCCGCGGCGTTTTCCCACGACCATTGAGCAACAGCTTGGTTCGGTGTCATCATCCGCGCCGGAGGATGACAGCGCCGCTTCGCGCGGCGTAACGAGGCAACAAAGAGAAGCGACATGGCCGACAAGATGACCATCCCGGCGCTTCAACAAATGAAGCGCGACGGAAAAAAGAGCATCGGCGTCGTCGCCTGGGATTATCAGATCGCGCGCATCGCCGATCGCGCCGGCGTCGATTTCGTTTCGGTCGGCGACTCCGTCGGCGTCAACCTCTGGGGCCGCTCGGAGGTTTCCGAAGTGACCATGGACGAGATGCTGATCTGCTGTAAGGCGGTGCGCGCCGGCGTCGAGCGCGCGCTTGTCAGTTGCGACATGCCGTACGGCCCGGCGCAGGAAGGCATCCCGGCTGCGATCACCGCGGCCTGCCTGCTGATGGAAGAAGGCGGCGCCGATATGGTCAAGGTCGATGCCGCTGCCGAGTTCCCGGCAGTCGTTACCGCGTTGGCGCATGCCGGCATTCCGGTGTTTGCGCAGTTCGGGCTGACGCCGCAAACGGCGATCAAATACGGCATTCCGTACAGCGCGCA
>JASHVC010000088.1 GCA_030039655.1 Xanthobacteraceae bacterium
GGGGCAGCGTATCACCTCACATTCAATCGGCGATACGCTACCTAAATGTCACATCGAGTGGGCGCCGGTGGGTCGCGAATCTTTACGGCAACGTTCTCCGGTCGGAATCTGACCGCTCGATATCGCAGTGAAGTCTATTTTCGTTAAAGAAGGAAAAGAGGCAAGCAGCTGGCCTCTGATCAAGTGCAAAGTCTTGATTCTCGCACTTCCAATCCAGTGATAAATGTTTCCGCGCCGCAAGAGCCGGCACCGCCTAGAGCTGATAAGCGTTCGTAACGAAAAACACTGCCGCCGCGACGACGATGCCGAGCAGCGACAGCAGATAGGGCCTCCACATCCTCCAAAGAACTCTATTTAGTACGCGATCCTCCCGATCAGTTGGAGGCATAAGCAGCGCAATAGATAGTAATGGTATAGCGAATAAGACAAGGCCGAGGAGCGTCACGCCATAGATCCAAACGGCGACGACGTAGCCGAGTATCTGAGCCAGCGACAGTCGTCTACTGCGCGTTGCGATCGAGCCGCTAAGATTTGCGGCAGCATTCAAGGTGGAAAGCGCCGCCAAGTCGTTCCACCATTCCGGGACGTAAATTTGGAGCGGGAGCTGAAGCCAGAAGGCTACGCGTTCGGTGGCAACAACGAACGGGGTGTAGAGTAAAGTCACGATCGAGCCAAGGAAGTCGCGACCAACAGAAAGCCAGTGCGCATAGGTTGGCATCAGATGCACACCGAGCGCACGTTGAACAAGGCTGATAACCGCTATTGCCGAAACTGCTGCACCAAGCAGGTACAATGACCGAAAGAGAAGTTTGCTCAAGAAGAGCGGGGATGAGTTATCGTTTGCTACGTCGTTCGCAGACATTTTGCCCAGTGCCGGGGGGCCGTAGTCCTTTGGGGCGGCAAAGGGCAAATGCCTAAGCCGGCAAAAACTTATATGCAGCCAGCCAGTGCAGGTAAACGACGTTGCCGACCACCAACAGAGCGAACAGTAATCCGATGCTTAGTAGCCAACGCCATGAAATGAGGAAGCCTGAACCGATCACCATTGCAAGGACGAGCGACCACTTGCCATAGGCAATAATCGTGGCTGTGTGAAGCGATACAAAAAACGACATAAAGGTCAGGAAGCAGTAGGCTGGAAGCAAGCCGATCACAACAATCGTTGCGCATCCCGTCACGACCGCGGCAACGTCATCTATGTGGGCCTGCCAACCTTTGTCCAGAGAGCGCAGCGGATCACTCTCATATAGGGAGCGTGAAAGTCCGAACGATAGAAGGTCGGTAATAAACCACCTTCCCGTTCTTCGCTGATAGCTCACGCTGGTGACGGTAAACGATACGCATAGAAGGACGACGTAGTTATCCCATTCAAGCGGGACGGCGATGGGCGAGCGGGCAAAAGCCCAGGCTGTCCATATTGCGTACTCTCCCGCGAGCCATTGTATGGACGCGGCCCATTTAATGAGCCGCGTGGTCAAATCCACGAAGATGATCAAGGCAAGAGGGACGGCGATTAGGTTCCACGGGCCGCGAGCGAAATCTCCCCACGACCACGTTTTATCTTCGTGAACTGTTAGTAGCTGGGCCATAATGAGTTCACTGACAAAGCCTATTTGCTCATTGAACTCGAACCTGATGACAAGATCGAGAAATAAACGATCGGCCATTCACATAACTTGCGCCATCCTGCTGATAGTCCACATGATCCGACTATACTCCCCACAATTATCAACACGACAAAACAGCCAGGGACCGATGAAGCTTGCTGATCGAAGCGCCTGATTATTTCGGAAGCCGGGTTGAGTTGAGCCATGCAGCGAAGGCCGCGGCGCCCGGAAGGCCGCCGAAGAGGACCTTGACTAGCTGGCTGGGGAACTAGGATTCGAACCTAGATTCTCGGAGTCAGAGTCCGATGTTCTACCGTTGAACTATTCCCCAAGTCTCTAGCCGCGGACATCAATCAGAGAGCCTCCCCGTGCCGCGCCGGCGCCTCGGAGGCGACATCATCTATGGCATCTGCGCTGCCTTTCCAAGGGTGCGGAACCGCATCCTCGCAACGCAATGGCCCGGCCGATGATGGGGAGATTATGCATGGGCACACACCCCGCGGGTGCTTAAGGTCGGCGATCTATATTTGAATTCCCGTACGCAAGACTATGTATTACGCAATAATATTGAGTAGTAATTCGGTGTGATGTAAAATAAAGGAGCTAAGCAAAAGTACTTAAATAGTATAGATTCACCAAAATTTCGTCTAAATGTTTACTCGTTGGCGAATTTAACTTATGTAATTTGGCCATTGGGGGGATTGCTCGATGACTGATGATATTTTTGCCCAGCGTGTGGCCAAGGTGCGCCAGCGATTCATGTCGTCGCTGGAAGAGAAAATCGACAGCACCTATGCCGCGCTTCCAGGTCTGGGCGGGACCGAACCACCCGCGGTTGCGGCCGTAGCGGAAGCCTACCGCCGCATCCACGGCATCGTCGGCATCGGCCGGACGGTTGGCTTTCCGGCCGTCGGGACCGCGGCGCACGACGTGGAGGACGTGCTGCGTCCGCCTTATCACGCCGGGCGCGGGCTCACCGATGGCGAAGTCTCTCTCCTGAAAACATCCCTGCAAACTTTGCGCGAGGTGGCAACGCGCGAACTGCAGTCCTCCTCTCCCTCTCACTGACTGCTTGACAATGACCAGGTGTATGCGCGTTATCCTTGTGCTCGTCTGGGCGCTCCTACTGATCCCAGCGCAGGCTTATTCGCAAAATCAAACGCAGGCCCAGCCGCCGACCCATGTTTTGGGCAGTCCAGTCTTGGGGCGCCCAGTCGTGGGGCATCCGTCTACGCCGCCGCAGACGCGGCCAAACGTTGCCAGCCGAGTGCCGGCGCCTGCCGCTCCCGTCGAGACGGTCGCTGCGGTCGCCGCTCCCGCAATTGCCGCACCCAAATCAAACTCCCTGGTGGCTGCAATCACGCTGGCCGACATCGGCTTCGTCAACGGTTTGCGTTTCGCCAATCTCGGCGGCCAGCACGAGCTTTATGTGCCGCTGCCGCAGGACAGCGACGTAGCAGCAACCAGCCTATCGCTGGTGCTTGACGATTTCACCGCGCATGAGGCGAAGCGCAATCTCGAAGTGCAGGTCAACAATCGCACCGTCGCCGCCATCGTGCTGGACGGGAAGGGGAGAAACCGCGTCATTCAAGTGCCGCTGAGCGGCGCCAAGCCGAAAGACGGATATCTCAAGCTCGCGTTTCTGTATTCCGGCGCAGTCACGCCTGACCACTGCATCGACGTACGCTACGTGGGCGACAGCTTGATCATCAGGCCGGAGACGGCGGTGGAGGTCGACGTTGGCCCGGCAAGCCGGCTTGATGTTCCCACAACGGCAGCGCTGATGCCGCGCGATGTGGCAGTGTTCTTGCCCAATCGTCACTTGGCGGCGACGGAGCTCGGGACCGCGCTCACCGTCGGGCGCGCGCTCATCAGCAGCGGGCGGCGGGTGACTTTTTACGATGGCTACGATGCCATTGCGGAGCTCGCCAAGCGTGACGAAGCAGGCCGTTGGGCGCACGGCATCGTTCTGGTCGGCACCCTCACCGATGTCGGCGGCATCATCGACGGGCCGATCGCTACAGTGGCGGGCGACTTTCAGCAGTTCGGTCTGATTGATGCCATTCGCATTCGCGGTCTGCCGGCGCTGGTCATCGCCGACGCGGATAGCGTGCGAGCCGCGCGCTTGTTCGGGACCCCTATGCTCGCCGCTACTCGCGGTGTGGCTGCGGCTTCGGTTGGGCAAGTGGCGCCGATCGATCTGCCCAAGGACCGGATCACTTTCGACCAGCTTGTGGTGCCGCCCGAAGAGGTCGAGGTGTTCGGCCGCGCTGAACTGAGTGCCGTCATCGACGCGCGCCGGCTGCCAGGCGGAACCTATCCGACGCGGCTGTCACTGGATCTGATGGTGGCTCCCGACGGCGTCGGCGCCAAGGCCGTCGTCAGCGTGTTCGTCAATGACCGTCTGCTCGGCAGCACGGTCGCGGCGACCACCGAAGCAACGCATCTCGATCTACCCCTTCCGGATGGTCTTATCGGGACCGCCGCCAACATTCGCGTCGTCGTGGAGCGTGACATCGCGCAAGGCGATTGCCGTTTCGGTCCACAGGGCTACCCGGCGCAAATTCTTGGATCCTCGGCCCTCCTGCTCGGCAGCGCCGGCGGCGCGGCGAGCGATTTCGCCGAACTCACGTCGCACTTCGCTCACGGGGTCGATATTTTGTTGCCCGCTGCTTCCGCCGATCAGCCCATCCGTGTGCTCGGCATTGTCGCGGAAGTAGCGAGCAACCTCTCGCCCGATACGGCAGCGCTCAACGTGAGCTATGTCGCGGCGAGCAGCGAGCCCGTGCCTGAGGCGCCGTTCATCGCCGTTAGCGATGTGCCGCCCGCCGGCGGATCGCCGCGCGTGAGCTTTGACCGCGGCCGTGTCGTCGTGGTTGATCCGTCCGGCCGCACATTGCTGGATCTTGGCGGATTCTCCGGCGGTGCGGTCATGCAGGTTCTTGAAGCTAACAGCGAGCCCGGCCTGTGGATCAAACCGCTTTCGGCCAACGGGCAGGCGCCATCGCCGCCTGAGCTTCACCTCGATCACGGCGACGTCGCCTTCGTCGACGATAAGGGTGTGGCACTTGCCATGTCGACCGAGCACGACACACTGGTCAAAATCTCCTACCCGGATCAGGTGTCGTGGCTCACGGTGGCGGAGCGCTTCCGCTCCTGGATCATCGGTGCCCTTTGGCTCCTGGTGACAGCTGGTTTGTTGTTGACGCTGCAGCGCTTCTTCCGCAAGCGGCCAGCCAACCAAGCCGACTAGCCATGCCGTTGTCACCGTCCGATCGCGCCCTTGGCGATTTGCTGGTGGGCCGCCGTGTCATCGAACTACCGCAGCTCGACGAGGCGGTGGAGCTGGCGGAGCGATGGAACGTGCGTCTCGGCGACGCGCTGCTGTCACGCAACTGGATGGACCCGCGCAATTACTACGAAACCTACGCGCAGAATTTTGACTTGCCTTTCGTCGACCTCATTCGCGACCCGCCGGATCGCGACGTACTGAATGAGGTCGACGCCGACCTCTATGCGAGCCGCCTCATTATGCCGTGGCGACGCAATGAGAATCGGCTGGTGATCGCCACGGCCGAGCCCGGACCCGAAACCGTGCTGTTCGCGCGCGGCCGCTGGGGTAATGCCATCGAGTTCGTGGTGGCGTCGAAATTCGACATCGTGTTTACGCTGCAGACGGCGTTCGGCGACCACTTGTCGCGCCGCGCGGTATTCGAGCTTGCCGAGCTCGATCCGCACATGTCGGCGCGCACGGTCGTTACCACCCCGCAACTGATCGCGGCCTACGGGTTAATCAGTGCCGCCCTCGCCGGTTTGGCCATAGCGCCGATTACTACGCTGATCGCGCTGAATATCGCCTTTAGTATTTTCTACCTCGGGAATTTCATTTTTAAGGGGATTCTGGTCTCGATCGGCGGCGGTCGCTCGGCCGCGGCCGACGAAGCGATCGCCGTCGAGGCGCGCGCCTTGACCGAGGACGAGCTACCGGTCTTCACCGTGCTGGTCCCGATGTTCGACGAGGCCGCCATGCTGCCGCGGCTGGCGCAGGCGTTGCGCGAACTCGACTATCCGCTTGCCAAGCTGGACATCAAAATCGTGCTCGAGGCCAACGATGTCAAAACCATCGAGACGGCGCGGTCTCTCGGTCTCGAAGGCGTTTTTGAAATCATCATCGTCCCGCACTCCGAGCCGCAGACCAAGCCGAAAGCCTGCAACTTCGCGCTGCGCTTTGCGCGCGGCGAATATCTGGTCATCTACGACGCCGAGGATCGGCCAGAACCCGATCAGTTGCGCAAGGTGGTGGCGACCTTCCGTCGTTCGCCGCCTAACACGGCCTGCCTGCAATGCCGCCTCAACTACTACAACGTGAAGGAAAACTGGCTCACGCGCATGTTTACGCTCGACTATGCGCTGTGGTTCGACCAGGTGCTGCCTGGGCTAGAGCGTCTCGGCATGCCGATCCCGCTCGGCGGTACGTCAAATCATTTCCGCATCAGTGTTTTGCGTGAATTGCACGCTTGGGATCCGTTCAACGTTACCGAAGACGCCGATCTCGGTATTCGCATCGGACAAAAGGGCTACAGGGTCGGCGTTGTCGACTCGACCACATACGAGGAAGCTTGCTGCCAAGCCGGCCAGTGGCTCCGCCAGCGTTCGCGCTGGATCAAAGGCTACATGCAGACGCTTTTGGTGCACACGCGGCGGCCGCTGTATTTCGCGCGCAGTGTCGGTGTGCTCGGCTTGTTCGGCTTTGTATTTTTCATCGGCGGCACGGTGCTTGCGGGCCTCCTTAATCCACTGTTTTGGCTGTTTTACATCATCTGGCTGATCGCCGCCGCGGCAAATTTGGACGTGATCTTTCCCCACGCCCTTTTGTACCTCTGTCTGTTCAATCTGCTCGCGGGGAACGGCGCATTCACTTATTTGGTCATGCTGGCGCCGATCCGGCGCGGGTTTCTCGAGCTCATCCCTTACAGTTTCAGCCTGGCGGGATATTGGGTGTTGCTGTCTGCGGCTGCCTATAGGGCTCTTTGGCAGCTCTTGCGCGACCCCTTCTTGTGGGAAAAGACGCCGCACGGTTTGTCGCAGCATACCGACGCACCACTCACCGAAGCCGAAAGCGCGGCATGACGGACACTACGGCGAGCACGATAGCATCGCGGCCACGGGGCGTCTTACGCGTGCTCGCGGTCGCGCCTGTTGGTCTGGCCACGTTCGTGATGATTTTGCTGCTCGCGGCTTTTGCCGTGCGTCTTGGACTTGTGGCCGACGACACGTTGCGCCTTTGGGCTGGTGCCAGCACCGCTGCCGACGGTGAAGTGCCGATTGGCCGGATTGTCGCGGCCTATCCGACTTTGCCATTCACAATCACCACGCTGGTGGCGTGGATAGCTCCGGCGAATGCACCTGCGCCGGCGCTCGTGGCAGCTGCGCTACTCGCCGTTTTCGCGGTGGGTTGCTTTCTCATGCTGCGCAAAGCCGGCCTGCCACTCCTTGCCGCCTCTGTCATGACCGTCCTGATCGCCTTTCATCCGGTGTTGTTGCGCGCGGTGGTGGCTGGACCCGGTGATATGTTTCTTGCCGTGTTCCTGCTGATGCTCTGTCTTGGGCTTTACGACCTGCGGGGACGCAGCGACACCTCCGAAGTGATGCACGTCGGGATCGCGCTCATGGCGCTTGCCTTTTCGCATCCGATGGGCGCTGCCATCGCCTTCGCGATCATTCCCTTCTTGGCTTTCGTGGTTCGTCCCAGCCTGGTGGCCCACTCGGCCTTCAACGTGACCGTCGCGCTGGTTTTTCCGACCTTCTTCGCGATTGCGGCATTCAGCTATGTGGCTTGGGTCTTTCCGGGCGACGGCTGGACCTTCTTCGCCGCCCCGGCACAAAGCCTGGCCATATGGACCGCTTCCGTGGAGCAACTGCTTGGGGACCGACTGCTCGCTATTCCAGCACTTGAGGCAGGCATCACGATGGCGCTCGCTCTCGCTCTCGGCGCTCCCGCCGCCGTTGTGCTCGTGATCATGGTGCGCCGGCGCCGGCCCCTGGTGGTTCCGGCTCTGGTGTTCGTGGCCGCTGTCCTTGCTGCGACGGCAATCAGCGTGTTGAGCGGCTTGTTTGGTGACCCGGCCGCGCTGGTCGTTGCAGCACCTGTACTCGGGGTAGCCGTCCTGACGCGCATACCGGTTGCCCGCGAGCGGCTCGCTCTCGTCATTACGCTGTTGGCGCTCGGATGGTTGGGCGGATTCTGGAGCCTCGCGTTGGCCGACCCCGTCACCGTGAGCACGCTACGCGCCGACTTTGCGCCTAACGCCAACGGTTCGCGTGTGGAGGCGCTTGCCGCCGGCGGAGCTTCCGCCGGCCACGACGGTGTCCTAGTCGACGTCAACAACTCACCTGCTTTCGTGCTGGGTCGCGGCAACGCGGCCGGACTTTTCGGTCCGCAGAGCGAAGCATTCGCCCTCGCTCTCATGTTTGCGCGCGTCGATGCGCCATTCGTTGCTGTACCCGATCCGCTGAGCGCGACGGGCGCCAACGATCGGCTCGATAAGGCCTTTCCGCTGCTGTTCAGCACCGGGTTGCCCGGTTATCGCGTCATATACCAAAACAATACTTGGCGATTGTTTGCGCGTGTTAGCAACAAAATCGTTTCTCGTCAGTAACGTTTGCGGAATTAAAATAAAAATTGCAAGGCGTTAGTATAAACACGGATTACTTTGATGCGAATACTTCTGATCGACGATACAGAAGACTCCCGCGATTTGACCGAAGCGGCGCTTTTGTCGGCAGGCTACACCGACATTGCGACCGCCGCGTCGGGCTGGGAGGCGCTAAAAATCCTCGATATCGGCGGCGCCGCCGAGGAACGCGCGCCGATTGACGTCGTGCTGCTCGACATCGTGATGCCGGAGATGGACGGCGTCGAATGCTGCGCACGCGTGCGCAACGACGCACGCTATACCGATTTGCCGATCATCATGGTGACGGCCCTCGACGATATGGACTCGTTGGCCAACGCGTTCGTGGCCGGCGCCACCGACTACATCACCAAGCCGGTGAATCGCGTGGAGCTGGTGGCGCGCGTGCGCGCGGCGCTGCGGCTCAAGCAGGAACTCGACCGCAGACAGGCACGCGAGCGCGAATTGCTGAGCTTTGTGTCGAACTGGGGGGACCGTCGCGCCACGGCATTGATCGACGAGACGACCGGGCTGTTCGCGGGTGAAGCGGCCGAGGCTTATTTGACCGCCGCTTCCAGCGGCGAGAACGGCGGGACCGTTTCAATCCTGGCACTCATGCTCGACCGTTTCGATGTCTACCGGACGAAATACGGAGATGGTGCAGCCCGAAAGGTGCTGGCACAAGTGGCACGCGCCGTGCGCCGGCTCGGAGCCACCGTTGGAATTGTGGCCGCCGCCTATCGAAACGGAACCATTGTTCTGGTCGCGCCCGAACTGGAAGCCAGCCCAGCGCGCGATCTCGGGGAAACTCTGCGGGCGACGGTTGCAAAGCTGCGTGTGCCGAATTCCGAGGCGGTCGCCGCCGACCACGTCACCGCCAGTGTTGCAGCCATCACCGGTCGCGTGAAGCAGGCGGTTGATCGCGTGCAGTTGCTGACACAGGCGATCGCCCGAGTGCAGGACGCCGCGGGCGCGGGGGGCAACAGGGTTCTGGCGCAGAGCATCTGACCGCGTTGGCGTGGGGGAGGGGGAGTTTTGAAGCGTTGCGTTGTGTTTGTATTGGCTGCGCTGTCGGTGCCTTCCGCAGCGTGGGCGAGCGCATGGACGCTGCCGGAAGGCACGGGGCAATGGCTTGCAACGCTTGACGCCAGCACGTCGACCGAATTTTGGGAAAAGGACGGCGCTCTCGGCCCCACGCCGCGTTACAACAAGGTCGACGTGGACGTGCTCGTTGAATACGGCATCACCGATCGGCTGACCTTCCTCGTCGACCCTGGGCTTCAGCACATCGACATCGCGTCTCCTGTCAGCGCCCAGCGCACCGGTCTCGACTATACCGAGTTCGGCGCGCGCTACGCGTTCATTCAAGATCCGACCTGGGTCCTGTCCGGCCAGGCGACGGTGCGGATTCCGGGCACCTTCGATACCTCGAACCCGGCCGCGATCGGTTACACCGATGTGGAATCCGATCTTCGCCTGCTGCTCGGCCACTCCTTCGATATCGCTGGCTTCGCGTCCTTTTTCGACGTCGAGGTAGCCGAACGCGTACGGACCGCCGGTTACCCAAGCGAATTTCGCGTTGATGCGACGCTCGGGACGTATGTTGCTCCACGCTGGCTCTTGCTTCTGCAAGGCTTCAATGTGGTGTCGGAAGGAGCCGGCAACGTCGACTACACGGGCGGCAGTTATGATTATGAGAAGGTGCAATTGAGCGCGGTCTACGCGCTCACGCCGACGTGGTCGCTGCAAGGCGGTGGCTATGTTACCTATGCGGGCCGCAACGCGCTGGAAGAAAATGGCCTGATCTTCGGTGTGTGGCACCGATTTTAGCAGTCGCCAGCACCCGAACTATTCACAGGCTCCTGTCCATGCGCAGCGGAGAGTACTCTCCGCCGGCTTGCCCTGGACGGTGAAATCGGTGTTCGTCGGGCCACCGGCATCCGGATCCGTCAACCAGCACCAGATCAGAGTGCCGCGGATAGAAGGTCGCTGAAGTGATGCGAGCCAATCGGTAAGTACGTCGGCTTGCAGCATCGGGTCCGGCGCGGCTGCCCGCTCCTCCGGGCTTTCCCACGGCTTTGCTGCAGCACCTTGCGCCGAACGCAAGCCGACCTCCCCGACAATGATGGATTTCCCAAGGTGTGAGGCGAGTGCGTCAAGGCGATCAGCAACGGCAGTCATCTTGGCACGTCGCCCGGTTCGATCGTCGTCGGCGCCGAGGGGAGGATAGAGCGAAACCCCAACGGCATCGAGGCTGCGCCAGAACGGCACTTCTTCGGCCTCCTCCGTATTATGCGCGACATAAAACAGACGGCCTGAATAAATGTTGCGGGCGCTGCTAATAAGCTCGTTCCACTCGGGTCGTTGCGAAGTCTTCGCAAGTTCGGTGCCGACGACGAGCGCCTCTGCGTGCTCCTCCTCGGCAACGCGAGCGACGCGATCCACTTCGGTTTGATAATCTGCGAACCATTGCCGCCAATCTGCTTCGGAATTCATGACAACGGCGCCGGCCCAGCTTTGCGGCACCCAGACGTGCGGCTTTACCACGACGGCAAGTCCAAGCTCATGTGCGTCGCGGATCGCGGCACGGAGCTCGTTGTCCGGCATATCACTGCCGCGAACGAGGTTAGGGCTTGCCGGGTTTGCTTGCCAGAAAAATGGCACGACCGCGATTGCGCTTGCGCCAAGCCGCTTGACGTTAGCCAGCGAAAGCTTGGCCGATGGGCTGCCGAAGGGATGACTCGGCAAAGCGATAACGTTGAAGCCGTCGAGCCGCTGCCCACTTGGCGGCTCCGAGTGCGCACCCGGTGCAGCCAACGTGCCGACGAAAAGCGCCCCGGCTATCGCCAACCGAAGCCATCGCCGCATGCATCAAGCGCTTTGCAGCGCCTCCAGATGGTTGCGCACCGTGAAGGCGAGCGTCATCGGGTCGAATGGTTTCGAAATGACTCCCTGAGCGCCAAGCGCAATAAATTGTTCAACCTCGCGCGGCTGGGCGCGTGCGGTCATGAAAAATACTGGAACGGCAGAGGTCCGCGGATTCTTGCGCAAATGCGAGAGGGTTGTGGGGCCGTCCATGCGCGGCATCATCACGTCGAGTAAGATCAATGACGGCGACCATTCAGCCACGGCAGCGAGCGCTTCATCGCCTGACGCGCATGAGCGTATCTGGAAATCGGGATTGAGGCCAAGCGACAAATCGACGATTTCGCGAATATCGGGTTCGTCATCGACATGAAGGATGCGGATTGTACTCATGCAACCTCCTCCCGGCTGTATGAGGATCTCAGCATCAGCCGGTCGTGGACAGCGGTGACAAGGTCGTCGAGGCAAGCCCGCGATTTATCCAGGCGCGCCTCGACTTGCGCATTTGCGACAAATTCCGGTGGATGGCCCGAAAATATGATGACCGGGATAGCCGAGCCGTCGTGCCGCCGCAGTTCCGGGAGCAGGTCCAGCCCGGATACTGGACCCACCGCCACGTCGAGCACCGCAAGGTCAAACTGATAGGCAAGCAGCGCCCGGCGCGCCTCTTCGACGGACCCTACCGAAGTGATGTTTGCCATGGGTTCGAGCGTGGATGCCACGAGATCGAGTGCTTCGCGGTCGTCGTCGACGTGCAGGATCGAAGGTCGCCGGCACACCCCCGGCGATACGGCGTTGTCGAGGGTCTGTGCTAGTTTATAGGCATCGATCGGCTTCGCGATCCACTTGAAAATGTTGAGCTTGGACGCCTCTGGTTTGTCGCCGACACGATCGGAAGAAGCGATGACGATCGGCGTTTTGTAGATTTCCGGCTGTTCGCGGAACTGGCGGATGAGGCCGATGCCGTCGGCATCCGCTAGCTCGAAGTCGACAACGATTGCCGTATAGAAATTGGAGCGTGCCCGGGCGATCGCGTCATCGGCGTTGTGGGCGAAGTCAGTAGAAAACCCGAGCGGCCGTAACTCCTCGCGCAACGCCAAGGCAGCGTCGGGATCGTCCTCGCAAAACAGGATGCGGATTGCATCGGGTGAGCGCTCGGCATCGATTTCGCGTTCGGCAATTTGTGTCCAGTTCGGCAGATCGACGTTGAAGGCGGTGCCGCCGCCGTCGGCGTCAGCGAAGCTGACCTCGCCTCCCAACCGCACAACGATCTCGCGGACGATGCTGAGTCCGAGGCCCGTCCCTCCCTTTTGCCGCGCATCGGTGGCATCGGCTTGTGCGAACTTCTCGAAGACGCGTGGCTTGAACTCGGCCGGGATGCCGCTGCCGTGGTCGCGGATCGATATGCGCATGAGGCCGGCCCGAAGCTCGGTCGCAATTATGACCTCTCCTCCTTGGGGAGAGAACTTGATCGCATTCGACAACAGGTTGGTGATCACCTGCGCTAATCGGTCCGGATCGGCCGGCACGTTGCCGTGAAGTGAAGCGGGGTCGAGGCGCACCCGCACGCCGAAGCCGTCGGCGTAGGCGCGATTGGCTTCGATGACCTGTTCGACGAGGGCCAATACATCGACGCGTTTGAAATTGAAGATGACCTGGCCGGACTCGATCTTCTCGATATCAAGAATGTCGTTGATGAGCCGGACCAGCCGTTTGCTGTTGCTGTGCGCGATACTTAGGAGCCGGACGGCGCCTTCCGGCAAGGTCCCGGCTGCCCCACCGAGGAGCAGCCCGAGTGAACCGGAAATAGAAGTCAACGGTGTTCGCAGTTCGTGGCTCACGGTTGAAACGAATTCGTCCTTCACTCGCTCCATACGTTTGGGCTCGGTGATGTCGACGATGACGCTGAGCACATACAGCCCGTCATGGGCGTCGATAGGATTGAGCCACACTTCGATAGGGAACTCGGTTCCATCGCGACGGAGCCCGAACAGCTCGCGGTTCGGCTGCGCACGCCGCGCTTGCGGATCTTCAGCAAATGCGGCGCGCTGCTTGTGATATTCGCCGTGCAAACGCCGAGTGATCAGGACTTCAATAGGCTGGCCGATGAGGTCGTCGCACGGGTAACCGAACAGCTGCTCTATCGCGTTATTCGCCAACACTATGGTACCGGCAGTGTCGGTCATCACCATGCCGCTGGGACAGGCTTCGACCGCCAGTCGAAATTTCTGCTCGGCAAAGCTTTCGTCTAACCGGTCACGGGTCGTATTGGCGATGCCGACAACGGTTCCCATGGCCGATCCAATCGCGCTGAAATCTTTCGCGCGACGATCTTGCGGTTACAACCAGGAATGATCTCTTAAGAGGAACGTGTGGCGTATAGAAATTATGATACGTACAAACAACTACGTAAAAATGTGGAGATGGATGCGTCCGCACGTCTTATTTTGCCGCGTGCAACGCGGCGTAGCGTAAGGACGCGTCCGTCAATGCCCGCCGGAACTAACGCCGCGCCTTTGTCCTCTTGCGGCTTTTCTTCTCGACCTGGCGCGTCCGTACGCGAGCGCTGGTGCGGTCTTGCGTGACGGCTTTTGCGCCGGTTGCGGCGCGGGGGCTGCCGCGTGGCTCGGCCCGCGCGACATGGGCCCCCACCAGTTTGAGCGCGTGTCGTCACCCCAGACTTTGGGCCGCTGCGGCCGGTCCTGGTGCCAGGGACGCGGCTCGAAGAAGCCAAGATCCTCGTCGAACATCTGGTCCAAGTCGCAGAAGAACTCGATCGTCACGCCGTCCGGGTTCTTGTGGTAGATCGCGATGTTGTGGCCGATGATGTGGCGGATCGGGCCCCAGGTGAGCAGAATGTCGTTGCGCGCCAACAGATCGCAGGCGCGCTTGATGTCGGACCAATCGCGGACCTCGAATGCGATGTGATGGATTGAAGTCTTGGGGTCACGAAGGAAATTCACCGTGTGATGGTCGCGGCTGCAGCGCAGGAAGGCGAAGAAATCGCCGCGCCAGTCAGACACGCGAAAACCGAGCGTGTCGCAATAGAACTTCACCACGCCCTGCACGTCCGGGCACTGATAGGCGATATGGCCGAACTTAAGCGGCATGACTCCGTTGAAGTTCGAATCCTCGTCCGCGAAAGCGAAGTCGGAGAAAATCTCCAGGGTAGTTCCCTTCGGATCCTTGAAGGCGATTGCCTCGCGGATCCCCGGCGTGATGTCGGTCCGTCGCTCGCTCTTGATGCCGGCCTTCTTCAGCCGTGAGGTGAGTTCGCTGAGGTCACTGCCGGGCGCGACCTGGAATGACAGGCGCGGGGCCTCGACCTCGCTGGCGCGCTCGAGCACTATCGCCTCTACACCCGATTTCGTGGCCAAAATGGCTCGGTTCTTGTCGCGTGCTGAGAGGGTCAGGCCGACGATGCGGGTGAAGTAGTCGATCATCCGCTCGATGTCGGGAGTCGTTAGCGTCGAGTGGCCTGCGCGCTTGATTTGCAGCATTGAACGCTTCCTGGACTCTCGCAGAGATTACGCCGGCACGCGGGCCGGCTGTTCGCTTTCAACTGCGCCGATCTGATGCGCCCGCACTTTGACCGTCAATTCCCCAAGCGCCGGCGCCGAACGGCAAACGATGACGTCGCCAGGTTTTACCGGGCCGACACCGTCCGGTGTTCCGGTGTAGAGCAGATCGCCTGGATAGAGTGAGTAGAATTCGGACGCGAATTCCATGAGGCGGCGGCAACTGTAAATGAGTTGGCCGGTATTGCTGTCCTGCCGCTTCTCGCCGTTGACAGTGAGGCTGATTGGGACCGCGTCGGGATCGGGAATCTCGTCTGCGGTGACGAACCACGGGCCGAGCACGGCGTAGCCGTCAACCGATTTGCGAAAGCTCCTGTCCTCGCGACCACGGACGGTCATGTCGAGGCCAAGGCAATAGCCGGCGACGTGATCGAGCGCCTTGGCCTGCGAAATGTCGCTGCCGGCTGTGCCGATTACCATCACCAGTTCGACCTCGTGATCGGTGCGGCGTTCAGGAAAGCGGACCGGTACGCCTTCCGACGGTCCGACGAGGGCGGAATTGGCTTTCAAGAACATTCCAGCTTCAAGGATTTTCGAGGAGTGCCCGCGCACGATCTGTGAGCCCGGTTGTTGCGACGCCTTGGCCATCTCCTCGATATGCGCCTGATAATTTGTCGGTGCGCAGGTCAATTTGGTCGGCCGCGCCACCGGCGGGAGCAACTTGACTGACGCGATCGGTTTGCCTGCCGCTTTGTCCGCCATGCGTTCGATGCGTTCGCGCCATTGCGGCAGCGACGCAATGACGGCGTCGCCTTTCATCGCATAGGGGGCGGATTTGCGAATTTCCCTCTGCGCTTCGGTCACGTCGTGCACCATGTTTCCGCGCACCACGCCCATGCGGTCGTCATCGTATCGGCAAAGCTTCATAAGCCTCTCCCTCTATTTTCCTTCGCAGCCTCAACTGCGCCCGAAAAGTTCATTGTAGGTCTTCTGCCATTTCCGCTCATCGGCGCCGGTGAACAAGACTGGCACGATCTTCATCGACTTGAGCATGTCGCCGACTTCCGGCGGATTGGTCTGTACATCGGGCCGCGTGGGAATGCGGCCCTTCTGGGTCATGAAGATCTCAGCCTCCCGGCTAAGCACGAAATTTTCCGCAAGTTTTGCCGCATTGGAATGCGGCGCTAGCACGTTGACGCCCACCGACCCGAAAATCAGCGCCACTGGATTGAGCAGCCAGAAATCAGTCGGCGCACCGGACATTTTGACGTTGAGCGTGAGCGGCAGGAAATTGTTGAGCGCGAGCCAGTATTCGCCGGACCCAACGGAGCGCGCAAGGGCAAGGTGGCCGTCGGTGATGACGGGGTCGAGGGCGGCAACGATGTTCTTTATCAGCGCACGGCCGCGGTCTTCGCCATAAGCGCCGAAAATCGCCGCCAGCCATTCGTCGTCGGTGCCATCGATGGCGACTTTTCCAACCCACTCCTTGTGAGCGGGAAATTCATCGTAGCTCTTCGGCAGGTCGGCCTTGTTTACGAATTTGGTGTTGTAGGCCGGCGCGTTGTAGTTAGCGTAGACGCCATACCAGCGGCGGCCGACGTCACGCGCCTCGGCCATGAGGCCGCTCGCTTCCGACGGGTCGAACTGGATGAGGCTTTCAGGCGCGATCTGAGATACGGTGGTTGTGAGCGCGACATCCCAGGTGCGTTGCCGCGCACGATTTTCGATGGCGATGCGCGCCATGATCTGGGTATCCGAGGAGCGCACGTAGCTCACTTTGACGCCGGTCGCGTCCTCGAAGGTCTTCCAAAGCGGCAGCGCCTCCTGTTCGTTCATCGACCCGTAGACGGTGAGTGCTCCCTCGGTTTTGGCGGCGCTCAGTAGATCGGGAACGATCCAGGAATGCGGCGCAGCATCTTCTGCGCCGGCTGGCGTGTGCGAGAGCGCAAGTGCAAGCACCGCAGCAACGGCATTGCCTGCGATCGTCAGCGTCGCCGCACTCCGCTTGCGCATTTCCTCCACTCCGCACGGAGCCAAGGTCGGCGCCGTCTCCGCGAGGTTAGCAAGCAGGTGAGGGCGAGCAAAGACGCACGAATGCGTCGACTGCTACGCGCTCAAACCGCTTTTCGTCCCGAAAAGCCGAACGTCACAGTCGAGATGCACAGAATGCTTACGGCCGCCGACAGCAGGAAGACGGCACGCGGCATGCCGTTGTCCATCAGAGTGCCGTAGATGATCGGCGCGATACTGGCGCCGATGTTAAAGCCGACGCTGACGAAGCCGAACACCAGGCCGTAGGCGCCGGGCGGCGTTACGGCACGGACCAGCATGTCGCGCGATGGGTAGGTCGCGCCGACACAGAAGCCGCTGAATCCCATCAGCAGTATCAAGCCGACCGAATGGAGATCGAACAGCCCGACCATGGCGGTCACCACGCCGCCGATCGCAAGCCCGGACGCCGCAACCAGCGCATGGTGGGTGGTGCGACCGGCAAGCATCCCGCCCGCGAGCACGCCAAGTGCGTTCATGGCAAGAAGGCTGGTGAGTGCCATGTTGGCGATTGCGACTGGCGTCGAATGCAGCGCACCCAGCGCTACCACCAAATAGGTGTTGAGCCCGCCATTCATGATCGACGTCAGCATGAAATAGCCGAGATTGAGCAGGATCGGCAGCGTGAAGATCACGCGCCAAGCGGCCGCCACATCGGTGCGCGTCTTTGCCGCCGCGTTGGCGGGCTGTGCAATCTCGCTCTTCGGCTCGGGCTGGGCGATCAGTGCCAGCAGAACGATGAAACCGAAAATCGACGCACCCACGTAGGCGCCGCGCCAACCGAAATAGGATTGCATGGTGAGCAGTGTCGCCGGCGCAATGGCGGAGCCAATGATTCCAGCGAAGGAATGGAAAGCAAAGACCTGGCCGAGCCGTTCCTTCGGCGTGTGATGTGACAGCAGGGAATAGTCGGAAGGGTGAAAGACGGTGTTGCCCAATCCGGCGAGACCGTACATCGCGACGAACACCCAATAAGAGTTCGCGATTCCGGCAATCGCATAGGCGACACTGGCGATTGCCAGGCCGACGATCAGCACAATCCGCGCCCCAATCCGATCGACCAAAAATCCGATCGGCGTTTGCAACACGCCGGAGACGACGTTGAACACGGTCAGCGCCAGCGCGAGCTCGGTATAGCTGACGTTGAAATCGGCGCGCACGAACATGAACAGCGGCGCCAGCAACAGCATGTAATAATGACTCATCATATGCGCCGCGCAGAC
>JASHVC010000089.1 GCA_030039655.1 Xanthobacteraceae bacterium
AACGGCCCTGCCAGAACGGCGCGGCCTGCTGTTCGGGCATCTGCACGTGGGTATGGAAATCGAGGATCATGTTTTTGGGTTCCTGTGACGGCGAAGCGAGAGTTTTCGCGCTCGGCTCAGTCGGCCTTTTTTATGCCGGCCGCGGCGATGATCGGCCACCATTTCTCGATCTCGGCCTTCTGCAGCGCGGCGAGCGCCTCCGGCGTGAGCTGATCGGCCGGTGGCATATCAAGGGCGAGATCGATGATGCGCTTGCGGAAATCTGGATCAGCCATGGCCGCCACGGCCGCGGCATTGAGCTTGTCGATCACGGGCTTCGGCGTTCCCTTCGGCGCCCAGATGCCGTTCCAGACCCCGTTATAAAGTCCTGGCAATCCGGCTTCATCGACGGTGGGAATCTCCGGCGCGGACGCCGCGCGCGTTTTGGCGGTGATGGCATAGGCCCTGATCTGTCCGTTGCGCACCAGCGGCAGGAAACTGCCGGTCGCAGTGCACATGACGTCCAGCTGCCCGGCGAGCATGTCCTGCATGGCTGGCGGGCCGCCTCGATAGGGCACAAGCTGCCAAGTGACGCCGATCGCTTTTTGCAGCGAGAGGCCGCAGAGATGTTGCGCCGTGCCGTAGCCGACCGTGCCCTGGGTTATCTTGCCGGCATTGTCTTTGATCCAGGCGATGAGCTCTTTCAGATCTTTTGCCGGCACCGCGTTCTTGCTGACGATCAAGAGCGGATAGGCCGGCAGCAGCACCACCGGCTCGAAATCTGCCACTGGGTCGTATTGCACCGTCAGCACTGCGGGGTTGAGCACGAAGTTCTCGGAGTTGCTCAGCACGATCGTGTAGCCATCGGGCGCGGCGCGGGCGACGCGAGCAGTGCCGACGCTGCCGCCGGCGCCGGCCAGGTTTTCGATGACAATCGGCTGGCCGAGGCTTGTGCGCATGCGATCGGCCACAAGTCGCGCCAGCGTATCGGTCACGCCGCCAGGTGGATAAGGCACCACCATGGTGATCGGCCGAGACGGATAGGGCTCCTGTGCACTCGCCATGCCCGCGGCCAGCGCGAAAAGGACGATGGCGAGAAGCTTTTTCATCTGCGACTCAAGTCGTTTGGACCGGCGTTACCGTTGGCGAAAGTTGTTCGAGGCTCTTGCCTGCGGTCTCGATAGAGAACAGCGCGCAGGTGATACCGCCGATAATAGCAAAGCCGGCAAACATGCCGTAGACGCCGCCGACGCCATACACCGGCAAGATGATGCCGACGAGATAGGGGCTGATCACCGACGAGAACCGTTGCGACACGCTGGTCGCGCCGTTGCCCAGCGCCCGTAGATGGTTGGGATAATTTTCGGCGGTGTACATGCCGAGCGAGCCGGGAATCATGCCCATCAGGCCGAAGGCGAGGGTGGCCATTGCCGAAAGACCCAGCGCGCTGATGTTGGGGGTGAACGTGACGACGAGGAGCGGCACGGCCGCCAGCAGGAAACCGCCGGCGAACGCGACTTTGCGCCCGATCCGGTCGATGGTGAACGCCGCGGTAAGCAGAACGCAAAGTCCGACGATGTTCAGGACGAAACCGTAGAGGTTCGATTGGGAGATCGGCAGATGGTAGATCGTGCGCATGATGCTCGGCATCCAGCCGGTCATCGCGTAGGTGATGCCGTAAGTACAGAACCACAGCACCCAAAGCGACAGCGTGCGCTTGAGGTAGAAGGGGCTGAACAACTCGCGGAAGCGGCCGACGGCGGCCACGGCCGGGGTGACGCCGGCCGGCATCGGCGGCAGCGAAACGGCGCCGTTGCGCGTGACCAGGGCTTCGACACGGGTCATGACGCGGTCGGCCTCATCGTCGCGGCCACGGCCCACCAGCCAACGCGGCGATTCCGGGAGCATCCTGATCATCGGCGCCAGCAACGCCGGCAGCCCACCGAACACGAACAGCCAGCGCCAGCCCAAGTACGGCACGACGAAGACGCCGAGCAGGCCGACGCTCGTCAGCCCGATGGGAAACATGATCTGTTGCATCAAGACGAAGCGGCCGCGGCCTTTGGATTTGGCGAACTCGCTCACGTAGGTGTTGGCGATCGGAACCTCTCCGCCGAGCCCTATGCCTTGCACGAAGCGCATACCGAATAACGTCCAATAGTCATTCGCTAGCGCACACGCGAAGCTCATCAGGCTGAACAGGACGATGTTTGCGACCATGACCGGTACGCGGCCATATCTGTCCGCGAACCAACCCGACATCAGTCCGCCGGCGGCCTGGCCCAAATAGCCGATCGAGATCAGCGCGCCGATTTCCGCCGATTGCAAATGCCACATCGGAATCAGCGCCGGCAACACATAGGCGATGGTCAGTGCGTCGAAGGCGTCGGAAAAGTTCGTACTGCCGACGATGAGGCGCATCTTGTTGTGCCAGCGCGACAGCGGCAGCCGCTCCAAGCGCGCGGCGATCTGATAGCGGTCGGCCTCGGCAGCGGCCACCATCGGAATCCTCCCTGCGCCGTGCCGGCCTGATCTACGTCATGGTCACGGCGCGGCAGGATGGTGAGCCAATTCGGCCAGGGAGACAAGCGAAGCCGCGCCAAGGCGCGTTCCGCGCCTTGTTGGGGACAAGCGCCGCCGTTAGGTCAATTGATATCTCCCCGACATACGCCTGAGCGTATAGTTCGATTGAATTTCTGGCCCCGAATCAAGTCACCATGGACGACCGCCGCACGATCAACCGAACCTTGTTGTGCTGCCTGCTGCTGGCCATCGCTCTTTTCGCCTTCATGGATTTCGCCACGAAGGTCCCGCACGTGGCCCTCGTAGAATTCTCACTTGGTCCGCAGTGACGCCGGCGATATTCGTCGCGGCGCTCGCTTTCATGGTGCGGCGAATGCGACTTGGGTCGCTCGATCAGAAAGTACTTGAGAAAAAGGCGCCCCCTCGCGGCCGGAAAGCGGGCCGCCGCGGGAAATACACTCAATCGGCACTGCACGTTCGTCTAAGGCTTCGATGCGGAGCGAGCCTACTCGATAATTCGAACCACGAGATCGCTAGTCTGACGCGAAATCACCTCGCAGCGCCGCTGCACTTCCTTGGAAAAAACCAAGGTGAACTTCTCGCCGACAAAGCTGGGTTCCGAAACAGCGATGCGGGCGCCGTTGTCGTCGAGTTCAACCAGACGGCAGGAAGTCGGGGAACGATCCGGCCCGCGATCGATGGTCGCAAATATTGCAAGACGCGGTTGCATCAACTACTGACCCAGACGCCATACTGCGATTAGCACATTGCAACGGCGTGATTAGTAAATGATAACTGAAGCTTCTTAATTCTACGCCTGAACATCACGGAATGAAACCAACCGGCCACGGCTCTCGTCCCGTAGCACGAGCCGGACGCAGCGGATGCTTTGCAACAGTGTGAGCCGACTGACGTTACGCAAATCCAACCATTTCCTACCCGACAGGTCTCAATGCGGTATCTCTTGTATTCGATCACTGAGTAGCGTCTCACATTGGGATTTTTGCATTCCGCAATGCTGCGCGCGGTCGCTTTGGTCGAGCAATAAGGGTGTGGACTTCGGCAATCAACAGACGCGATTGCGTAATAGCGCGTCGTGCGTCAACGATTAATTCCATCGTATCCGAGCGAACCCGCAATACCTCACTCGGTCGATTGGCGATGCGCGACCTTGCCAGTGCGGACTGCGAGCGCGCGGCATTGAAAAGAACTAATTTAGGCTGAACCGCGCCGTTTAAATCCTCAGAATGAGGCATAAATAAAGTAGGGATACGATAAAGCATTCGATAATCGATGCTTCCCCCAGTCGTTGAAGAGGAGACGACGTTGACCACCAGATCTGATGAGGCACGAGCGCGTGCCGAAGCAAATTTCAAAAAGGAAGAGCGCGCCAAAGAGGGCGCCCGGGCCATGATGGAATATCAGGCCAACAGCAGGGCGGTTCGTGAAAAGACGGAGCGATTGAAGGCGCTTCGATTGGCCAAGGAGGCGGCCGACAAGGCGCGCGGCCGTTAATCAATTGACGCCTTGAAAGGAACACATCGAAGGTCTAAATACGGTCGGTGTGGCCTAATTGGCCAGCGTCGAGCCGCGTGTACGGGATCCCATTAAACGGCTTCTGGCTCGCTCTTTCATTTTCATCGGCAGCCCAGATCGCGCGGGATGTCTTCTTCACCCGCAGTGCCGGCCGCCGCGCATCGCGCGGCGGCCGCATAAGCACGCACCCAAGAAAGTTTCTTCATTGAATCCCTTCGACGATTTCAAACTCGATAGTGCGATCACTCGCGCACTCGCCGAGGAAAAGTATCTCACGCCCACTCCAATTCAGATGCAGACAATTCCGGCCGTCACGTCAGGCCGTGACGTTGTCGGTATCGCCCAAACCGGGACAGGCAAGACCGCCGCGTTCGCACTGCCGATCCTTCACCGCCTCGTGACCAGGTCACGGCCGCCGTTACGCAAGAGCTGTCGAATCCTGGTGCTTAGCCCGACACGCGAGTTGTCTAGTCAGATCCTCGACAGCTTCCGCACTTACGGGCGCCATCTTCGCGTCAGGGCTGCGCTGGCAATCGGCGGCGTGTCGATGGGTGCGCAGGTTCGCGCCCTCATGAACGGCGTGGATATTCTCGTGGCCACGCCAGGCCGGTTGCTTGATCTGGTCAAGAGCAACGCGCTCCGCCTCGGCGATGTCGAGTGCCTCGTTCTCGACGAGGCCGATCGGATGCTCGACATGGGGTTTATCCATGACATCCGTAAGATCGTTGCCAAGCTTCCGGCCGAGCGGCAGACGCTCATGTTTTCGGCAACCATGCCTCGCGCCATCGCCGAACTCACCGCCCACATGCTGCGCGACCCGATCAAGGTTGCGGTAGCGCCGGTCGCCTCGACGGCCGAGCGGGTCGAGCAGCGCGTCATTCGCGTCGACCGCCCCGAGAAGCTTGCGGTCCTGATTGACGTCTTGCGGCGGGAAACCATCGACCGTGCCTTGATCTTTACCAGGACCAAGCATGGCGCCGATAAGGTCGCCCGTGGCTTGGTCCGGGCCCGCATCGACGCCACGGCAATTCACGGCAACAAATCGCAGAATCAGCGTGAACGCGTGCTCGCGGCCTTTCGCAAAGGCGAAGTCAGCGTGCTCGTTGCCACAGATATTGCGGCGCGCGGTATCGATGTTGATGGCATCAGCCACGTCGTGAATTTCGATCTGCCGAATGTGCCGGAAACCTACGTGCATCGTATTGGCCGAACAGCGCGCGCAGGCGCGGAAGGTGTTGCGATCTCGCTATGCGACAACGAGGAGGCGACTTTCCTCCACGACATTGAGAAGCTTATTCGCCTGTCCATTCCGGTGAGCGACCGGCGCAACGACCAACGGCGGGCGGGGCCGCCGCGCGCCAAGCACATGCCCACGCAGCCGGCCGATGCGAAGGGGAGGCGTTGGCATCGCGGCGATCCAGCACGCAAGCAAAGCCCTAGCCAATCAAACCATGCACCGCGCGACATGGATTCTGTTCGTTTCATGCGTGGCAAAAAACGGCTGGGGCGCAACCGTCCCCCGCGCGCAGCGTTGGGCCGTTCATTCACAGGGCACGTCACCGCAAAAGGAACATGATTTGGCCAAGGAAGAGTTACTGCAATTCGAGGGTCTCGTAACGGAGATACTGCCGGACGGCCGTTATCGCGTTCAGCTCGACAACGATCATCAGCTCATCGCTTACACGGCCGGAAGGATGAAAAAGAATCGGATCAAGACCCTCGCCGGGGATCGCGTTACGGTCGAAGTATCACCGTATGATCTGGAAAAGGGGCGATTGGTCTTCCGTCACAAGGACGAGCGTGCGCCAGCGGCGGGCCGCCCGCCACCGCGGAGTCAATTTAGGCGGCGGTGATGCAATGGCCGGTCATCCGCCGTATGATGACTAAGGCCTTGAGGAAAGCGAGGCGGTCCGATGCGAATTTTCATCTTCAAATCGGAGGCGAACCCTGATCTAGGCGCGTTTTGCGGCGATCTAGCTGGTCTTCAATTGCCAAGCCAGTTCAAGCCCTGGCGTGCGGTGGGAGCCGTAGCGCCCGAGGCGAAACCTCCATACAAACTTTCGCGCGATGTGATCGAGGCAGCGATTAATGCCAGCGGCTTTCAGCTTTTTCGCATGAACAAAAAAGACTGAGCCGACCGATTGCTCGCCAATGTTTGTGAAATCCTAGAAGCTGCTGCTAAATGATCTGTCTCGGACCGACTAAATCAATTCTGCATGGCGAGATTTCGCGCAGTCGCAAGGGTCAAAGGCGACGGACAGTTGTATTTGCGTGATGTCCGTTCTTGCACCAACATCGACGTAATCTCGCGGCTCTCGCCATTGAGTGTGCCGCGACCACGCGGTGAACGCCCTAGCTTAAAGACTCGCCGGCAACCGGATTAAGCCGCTCGACCACGAGATTCTGTACGGCGGCGAGGTGCAGCCGCATGGCGCGCTCGGCCGCATCGGGATCGCGCGCAATGATGGCGCGGGCGATGGCGCGATGCTCGGCATCGCGCTGCTGTGTGCGTCCCGGCTGCAATGGTCGCGACGTGCTGAGCCGCAGGCGCGAGTCGCGTGCCACGCGGCGCAGCAATCCATAGAGCGACGCGGCGAGCTTGTTGCCGGAGCCGGCCGCGATCAGCTTGTGAAAGACGAGGTCGGCAGCGCCGCTGTCGGCATCGGCCGCCGTGGTCGCGGCCGCCTCGATGGCGGCCATCTCGGAGGGCGCGGCGCGCAGCGCAGCCAGCCGCGCCAAAAACGGTTCGATGGCGATCCGCATCTCGATCACTTCCATCGGATTGGTGGCGCGCACCAGGTTCTCGCCGTTGTGTCCAACGAGCGGCTTGCGCTTGGCTTCCGCCGGAGCGATCTCGCCGTTCGCCCGCAACGCCTGCAGCGCGCGCCGAAGCTGATGGCGCTTGACGTTCAACGCTTCGGCCATGGTGCGCTCCGGCCCCAGCTTTTGCCGGGCTTTCAAGGCGCGAACCGCGAGGATGATGTCGTGGAGCTCGGCCGGATAGGCTGACAGCGCTGCGAGCGGATGCTCGGAAGCTTCCGAGGCTCTTCGGGCGCGTGGTTGCATGGCAGCCAGATCCTCCACAGTGGCCACGGCGCGAGCGCGGCGGGCCGACACATCATCTTTTCTATCCGCATCGACCAATCGATTCAACCATTGTTTTGGTTGAGCATTGGCAACCGCCGGAAAAACTGCACAATTTTGCAGCAATTTTGTGCCATCTGGCTCGACCAATTCCGCATGGCAGCCAGCAGGGAGATCAACCACTGCTATGGTTGATTACGGTTGACTGACCCCCGCGCTCTGCTAACTTTTGTTCGGTTTCCCGCCGGACAGGAGCGCTCCCATGCCAGGCAATGTGCACCGCCTGCCGAACCGCGATGTCGCGCTGAAAGCTCTTTACGACGACGTTGCCGCCAAACACATGTTTCCGTTCTGGGCGACTTCGACCGATGTCGAACACGACGAGGTCAAGCAATTATTGGTGTCGCCGAAGGCGGTGCCGTACCTGTGGCGCTGTGCCGAGGATATCGAGCCGATCCTCAACCGCGCGGTCGAACTCATCACCATGGATGATTCCGAGCG
>JASHVC010000090.1 GCA_030039655.1 Xanthobacteraceae bacterium
CCAAAATCCGAACGTACATAACCCTACCTCCCGACTAACATTGCATGCGCAGAAGGTCGTGAAAGCGGAACTCTACTATACATAGCATGACAGTTACACTGCCACCGCCGAGCTTGCAGTCCATGTCCGCTTCCGTCCGTAGACATCGCAAGACGGGGCGACAGGTCAATTTGAGAGAGTTATGCGATGTAGCGCAGGGAGAGGCTCTGGCAACTACATAAAGCGAGCGCGAGCGCTCCAGTTGAACTTGTAGTTCACGCCGGCTTCGATCGCGCTCGTCTTCGTGGTTGTCGTAGTGGAGAGCTGCGAGAACGGCAGCGTGACCGTGGACGATTCATAATCGATGTAGCGGTACTCGGCGAACACATTCCAGTTTTGTGCCAACGCGACGGCGATGCCGCCACCGACCGTCCAGCCACCAAGATAGGTGTTCACCGCCTCGTCGGTGCCTGCGGTCGCCAGATTGAGCGTGCCGGCGAGCTGCGTACGGATGAATTGATCGCTCGACCAGGCCCAGCCACCGGTGCCGTAAAACAGAATATTGTCGAACGCGTAGCCGAGGCGACCGCGCGCGCTTTCGCTGTCAAACACATTAGTTTGATTGGAGCTCAAACCCGAGGCGTCGGTGATGTTGGTTGTTTTCCTGCCACCGGATGAGACGTCAGCCTCGATGCCCACCACTACGTGGGACGCGAACATATAGTCGTAGCCGACCTGAACGCCGCCATACCAATCCGCCCCTGTGCCGAAGATGGCCGCGGTAGACGCACCGGTCACGGTGTTGACGGTACTGCCGCTGGTCGTCGACCACGAGCTACCCGCATGAGCGCCGACATGAAACCCAGTCCAATCGTAATCGCCCGGCTCCATCGGGGCCGCGGGGAACGACCGCCGCATGTCGGCGGCCATCGACGCAACGTTGACAGAGCCGATAGTTTCCAGCGGTCCGGCGAGCGTGAGGCGGAAGGCGAGCGGCTCGACCGGATGGTAGACGTAATCCATCACGCCGTTCTGGCAGACCGCCGCTGGGATTTTCGGCGTCGGGAAGCACATGGCGAACATGGCGTCACTCGTCAGCAGCGAACCGTAAGCGTACGTGGCCAAATCGGTCGTCGAGTTCAGCAGGTTGAGCGCGTCGAACTGGATGTGCCAGCCGTTATCGAAGCGATAGCCGATGCCGGCGTTGATGACATTGAAAGGCGGCGACTGAAAGACGCCATCCTCGGTGAGCGGCCGCGAGCTGATGTAGCGCCAGCGTAGCGCGCTGAACCAGCCGGTCTTTTCGCCCAGCGTGAGGCCGGCCGACGCTACCATCCACGGCGCGTTGTAGACGTAATTGCCCGGCGCGTTTCCGATCTGCGCCTGCGGATAGCCGGCGAGCGACTGATAGAGCGCTGCCTGGGTCTCGTCGTAACCGAGAAACCGCGCGCGCGACAGCGCCAGATCGGCATCGATATGCATCCAGGAGAACGGACGATAATCGTTGGTGAACTCGACGCCGGTGCGCTGGCTGGGCAGCCCTGCGACCGTGTCGCCGGTGTCTCCGTCAAAGAACAATTCCGAATCTTGGTGGATGTAAAAAAGACTGACCGAGCTGTCGAGGTCCGGTACGGCCTTGGTGCGGACGCCGATTTCGGCGCCGCGCGAGCGTACAAGAAATGGCGTGGCGCCTTCCGGTGTCGCTGGATCGCCCGGCACCTGCGTCAATGTCGTGCTGCGCGCGTCGTTGCTGTGATAGCCCATGCCAGTGCCGACGAAGAACTCGGTTTTGGCGAACGGTCCCACCACCATGCGGAATTTCGGGCTGCCGATAGCCTCCTTTGGATTTCCTGAATTCGCCGGTTGCAGGATCGAATCCACGTTTGCCGCGTAATAGTCGCCGCGCCATCCCGCCACGGTGCGCAGCCAACTTGTCCAATGCACCGTGTTCTCGCCGTAGACCGCGGCGTTGCCCTCGTCTACGTGATCGTTGATGTACGAGGCGAGGAATTGGCGTTTGTCCGAATAATTCAATTCGGTGTTGATATCGTCGTAGCGTGATTGCACGCCGATCACGGTCTCAGTCGGCAAAGCGCCCAAAGTGCCATTGAACGTGCGCGAGGCTCCCCCTCCGCCGTAGACGCGATCGTCGTGTTGGTGGAACTGATCGCCACTGACCGGATCGGTTGCGTCCCAGGTGTAGTTGTTCCACAGATCCATAGTGTACTTGACCAAATAGGCGTTGGCCTTCCACGAGCCGTCGTCCATGGTCTGCGCCACCCGCCCGGACAGAGAGAAGCGGCTGGTATCGCCGCCGTCGGTCGGATCGAGTTCGCCATAAAGGCCGATCTGCCCGGTGGTGTACGCGCGTAGCGCCACCTGATCGGTGGAGTTCCAGGTGTTGGTGTAAGCCATCCCGGTCAACGAGAAGCCATCAGTCGCGGTACCCTGGCTGTAACGCAGCACTCCGGAGAATTTTTTCATATCATCGGAATTGGTCCACGGCCCATCGTAGCCGGTGAACTCGCCAGCGTAGAGCAGCGCACCACCGCCGGCCTTCACTGAACCCAATGTGAGATATCTCTGGTAGCCGAAGCTGCCCACGGTCACCGACTCGATGTTCTGCTCGACACTGTCGCGCAGATTGATGTGCAGGTTGCCGGCATTCTCGAAATCGCCCACGTCGGCCCAATAAGGCCCTTTGCGGATGTCCAACCCGCCGACGGTTTCGGGAATGAGCCAGTTGAGATCGGTATAGCCTTGGCCGTGCGCATGGGTCGGCAGGTTGATCGGGATGTCGTCCCAAAATGTCGCGAGGTCAGTGCCGTGATCAAGGTTCCAGCCGCGCAGATAGTACTGATTGGCCTTGCCGGCGTCGGCATGCATCACCGTCATCAAACCCGGCGCTGCCTCGACGATCTCGCCTGGACGGTTGAGCAGACGGGCGTTCAGGTCTTCGCCCGAGACCGTCATCTGGCTCGCCATGGTGGGTGCCACGTTTGCGCCGCCGGCGACATTCGGTGCGCCGGTCTGGTACGCGGTGGGAGGCGCGGGCGAAGGTGCTGGCGCCGCTACCCGCGCCGTGTCGCCTTTCGGCGCCGCCGACCGCGGTTTCGGGGGTGGCTTCCGCTTGCCCGACACGGTGATGGCCGGAAGTCGCGTGCTACCTGACGGCCGCGGCTGCGCTTTCGGCGCCGCTGCCTCCAGAGCTTGCGCCCCTGGTTGAGATTGGGGCGGCGCGTTCTGCGCCCACGCGCCCGCGCAAAAGGACGACAGCAAAACCAACGCGGACGCCAGCAAACGCGCACGCAACGACACGAAGACCCCCGCACTCAGGGGGCGGTCACATGCGACTTTTCCCTCCCCTGAAGCGGGAGGTGATGCGACAGCCCCACCGTTACCGTTGCCACACTGAGTATGACGATGTCAATAAAAGTGCATACTCGACAACCTGAGGGCACCAAGGCGTCCTAGATTGCGTCGTCTGGCGCCTGCATCCCGCATCGGCTAATGCGGAAGCCACATCCCTGACCACATGCAGCGCAGACGGGTGACGCCCATGAGAAAAGTCTTCGTTATCGGCATCGGCGCGGGCAATCCCGACTACATTACGGTCCAAGCGATCAACGCGCTCAACGCGGTTGATGTGTTTTTCATCATGGACAAGGGAGAAGAAAAGGAAGACCTCGTCCACCTGCGAAAAGAAATTTGCGAGCGCTACATCAAAAACAAAGACTACAGGACGGTGGAGCCGGCTGACCCGCCGCGGGACCGCACGCCGTCATCCTATGAGCCGGCTGTCCGCGCGTGGCACGAGCAGAGAGCGAGCATTTACGAACGGCTGATCCGCGAAGAGCTGGGCGAGGACGAGTGCGGCGCCTTTTTGGTCTGGGGCGACCCTTCGCTCTATGACAGTACCATGCGGATCATTGAGCAGATTGTCGCGAAAGGCACGGTCGCATTCGGGTACGAGGTCATTCCGGGCATCAGCGCGATCCAGGCTTTGGCGGCGCGGCACAAGATTACGCTCAACCGGATCGGACAACCCATTCACATCACGACGGGCCGCAAGGTCTCCGAGGGACTCCCCGAT
>JASHVC010000091.1 GCA_030039655.1 Xanthobacteraceae bacterium
GCGCGCATTTTTGGGTGGTCGCTACTGTCGACGCAATCGGAGGGTAAGCCGACATGAGCGGACGACCGGAATCGGGTTGATCTTGACCCTGAGCGACACAAGCCGCAGCGGATTTGCCGCAGCGCAACTTGAGTTCCACCACGGCTTTTGACCCGACCAGTCGGCGTAATACTCGAGACGGCCGCTTCCTGAGCTAGACAACGCAGATCAAACCAATCTCAGCCGAGTCGTCGCAGTCGCTAGAACAACGAAATCTCTCCAACCAGCCGGTTTCGCACGAGCCATGGAGTTTGTTGGCCGTGGGTTTCAGTTTCGACTCGCGTCTTTACGCCGGCGTACAATTCGTCAACATCGATTAGCCCGCTGCGATCGCGGTCGTATTTCGACCGCTCGAGCGTGAGCGCGGCGACAATAGCGTTCGTAAAGCGCCCTCCACCGCCATTCGCCGCCTCTTCGCTGAATTGTCGTCCCTTGGAGGCCGCCAACACGATTAGCGGGGCCCCGGACTTGGTGAACAGGGCCGACACGATATCGTCGTTGGTGCTGAACGCATCGCGGCCAGCGGCGCCCGAATGGCAGGCATCAAGCACGACAACAACTCTCCCCTTCGACTCGCCGAGCAGCTCGGAGAGCGATTGCCACGATACTGATGTGGTATCGAGATCAGATACGCGCGTTCGATTGGTGGCGAGGACCAACCCAGCATTGGGTTCGTTCAGCTGCGTTCCCGCCACCCCGTGACCGGCGAAGAAGAAGAAAATCGTATCATCTGGACTCGTTTTGCTGACTGCTGTTCGGATCGCACTGCGCACACTTTCAGGGGTTACTTCAGTATCCAGCAGCGTAGTTGCGTCGACGGAAGCAAAGGCGTGCCCTTTGGTGCTGGTTATTGCCTGTACGAAGTGCCGCGCATCGACTTTAGTCGATTGAAGTGTGGGGATATTGGGGTCAAGGTACGTGTCGACACCGACGGCAACCACATGGGCGACACTACGAGGGCGCGGCGGACCCGGAAGCTGGATGGCGCTTGGCAGACTGACAAGGCCTCGTGCATCGACGGCTACCGCCGAAATCCAACGGGCGCCGCCGGGGTCCGGTAGGTTAACCGGCGCCTCTACATGCCGCCCCTGCACAGGAAGCTCGCTACTCAAGCGACCGTCAACATAAACACGAATCGCCGATAGCCCACGCTCGGAGTCGGCAAAGACCTGTCCAATGCGGTGGTCCGCTTCGGGTATCGCCGAGAGTATGAGTTGAGCGGTTGGCGGCATCTGCAGTGATGCTGGCTGCGCAGCGACACCGCGATCTTCCAGCGCATCTTTGGCGACGTTTGGACGTCGCAATATGGCTTCGAATTGATCAACAGCAAACAGGCCCGGAATGCCCTTGAATTTCACCAGGACCGACGCATTACCCTCGTAGCTCGTGTCATATTGGCCATCCTCCGTCATCACGACAGGTTCGTCATCCACATACGCGCCCTGGAGCATCCGTTTGCCGTCGGCGACACGATGAACGAAAATACGTCCGTCAATGTTCAACTGCACGATGAGTCCTGAATCGTTCGTCAGACGCAACTGCGAAAGAAGCAATCCATCGATGAGCGGAATTCTTGGTCCAGTTCTTGTCGCCCCTTCGGCGTCGATAAGGACGATCCCGTTATTTGGGCTCCCATCCTTTAGACTACCATTTTCGAACGCGACGGCGATCATCGTTTCGGTCAGCCGGGACACATCTATGTGGAGCTTTTGCCCTTCCGAAGAGCCTGCTAGCGCGTCAATTTCAATCCCACCGTTTGCGGGTGGGAGTCCACGCGGATCCGGAAAATTGACCTCCGGATTGAGACGCACGACAGCATTGCCTGAATTCTCGCGTAACAATACCAAACATCCCTCCGGATGGGCGCCCGAGTCTTCTGCCCATTCCGAAAAGACGATCCAGCGATCGCCGCTCAAGGTGTGCCAGCGCCAAATCTTTGAAATCGAACTCTTTGAAATGTCGGGAACGCTATAATGCTCACTGCAGTTTGACAAAGGAATGTCTTGGAAGATGCTAATCGATTGTGGTACTCGGCCCGCCATGTCGCGAATGACGGATTCTTCGCGATCGACAGTGGACTTGCTCCTGTGATCACGGTCGGGCTCGTTGGTGGCATCAAAGGCCAGCTGCAGTTGCGGCGGCTCAAGCGTGATTACGCCAAATGAGGCAAGACCCTCAAATGCCAAATGGGACTCCGTCCCGAAATTGAATGTTCTTATTTCTCTATTCGTGCCGACATTAATGGCTCGACCAAATAGCTTAGCCCCTGATGGCGAATTCGTAGGGGTGGCCGGCACGATGCTGTGCCGCACAAGGAATGCGCTCTGCTCGCGGCGCTGCTTATCGAAATAGGGGCGGTCGGGGGCTATGTGGGACAGCTTCAGCCGCTCACCAAGGTTCCAACCTTTGAGATATGTTTTTTTGCGAAGCCCATCATCGTAATCGCTTTCGGAAAAGGTGCGTTCGTCTGGCAGGGGAGCAGTCACGTCGTTCGGTTCGACTGAGAGAAAGAGATCAGCAACGTCGCCGGTGCCCACACGGACGAAGCCGCGGTCAAAATCGAACGTCACATCCCTTTCCCACCCTGTTCGTGGATGGGGAGGAGTAATTTCGTGAAGTAACAAATCATGGTCCACTAACGAATTCTTGATTTGGACTGCCCCCCATACGTCCCCTCCAGCAACGATGTAGCTATCGTTCCTGGCCCACGCTAGGACGGTGCCTTCCATATCGCTTGCGATAACGTTTCCGCTAACGAGGTCGGCAATTGAAAAATGGCCGTCTGGCTGAGACCGCCATGCGACGAACCGCGCTGTGGGCGAAAAGTTTGGGTCGATGCCGGCGGCTTTGAAAAGCACCGCGCCGGTCGCCGCATCTTGGACCTCAAAACGCCGCTCAAATATAAGAAGATCGTACTTGCCATCGTTGGAACGGATGCGTTCCTTTGGCTGATCGGAGTCAAAACGGTCTTGCACAACAAGTTCGGCTGAACCCGGCGTAACCTCAACCTTGCGGATGTACTGTTCGAGAATTCGTTCGCCGCAGGTTCCCACTGCAACAACGGCCCAGCCAAACGTCTCGACGCCGCTGCGGTAGGGTGTGACCGCCAATTCTCCGCTTTCAGCGATATCGATCTTGCGATGGGTTGCAAAAAGCGCCCTGGTTTGGGCTTTCTCGTACTGCATCTGATACGGCCCCGCGGCGCCCGCTGCGAGTGCCATAAACCCCTTGCCGGCGAACCGAACCTCCGGCGGCGTTATGAGGACAATGTACAGCGGCAACTCAGACTTGGCCGCTGAACGATTGCTCCAGGTTATCTTGAATGGAACGCCGGCCGACACAGTTTCACCCGCGGTGATATCAACCGAGATCTCGCGGGCAACTGCACGAGCTTCCGAAAGCGAGGTGTTGCAGTCGGCCATTGCTGGTGTTGATAGGATAAAAATTGGGAGAGCAAATCGCCATGGTAGATATCGACGGATCATAGCTTTCAGCTCGGCTCCGCGGAATTTCCCCGAATGAACGGAACTTTGATGCTGGGCGATTTTATAGCACGAAGCGCACTGAACGCGTCTGACGCGATCAGCCCGAAAGCCGACATCGCTGGGGATTCGGTCGCAGCGCGACATTTCCGCGGTCGCAGTTCTCGACGCGATTGGCGGGATAACTGACATGGCGCCGATTGGGCAAAATGCCGTTCGTGAACCCGTTGCCGACATATGGGCTACGGAATTGTTGCAACGCAATGAGCTTTGATCTCTGTTCGGTGGCGAATGGATAACAGGAGCAACGTGAAAGACGCCATTGCGCAAGACGGCCCGCCGGCACTGACGATCACCGGCCCATGCTTCGTAGAGCATGACCCTTATCATGCCGTCTCCGCAGCGTGATATTCTGCTGCGCCCCACAAGTTTCACTGGATTGATACTTGGGCAAGTCGTCCGAACAAGGCCCCGACTGACTTAGATTTGCGGAAGCGAGCGGACACGTCGACGGTGGCACGATAAGGCTATCTGTCACACTCCTGTCGTTTTCGTTGATATAGTTCCGAAATGACTTTGCATTCGTTGCACGCGTCGGCACAACTTTTTGAAGTTGTTGGGCACCCTTTGGCGCAGTCTGGCGGCGGACCACCCAGTAACGTGCACTTCTGTCGATATTGAAGACGGAGATCCGCTAATTGTTCCTCACATGTGAGGAGTCCTCGGAATCCAGCAATCTGCAAATTCCTTAGGTGATCGGTCCCATGAGAAAGCTTATTGTTAAACTGGATGGACAACGGGGAGGCATTGAGTAAAACGATGAGTAGCGCAATGTAGGCAAGCATATGATCCTCCTGTTTGGGACCTCTCAATGCTTCATTCGTGGTCTGTAGTCGTAACGGGTCAACCACCTACTAGTTGTTCAAATAGTAGCTCTCGTAGGCAATCGTCGGAGGGTGAAGCCATTTTTTCTAGCTCGGGTAAGGTCTTAACAGGGCACTCTTGGCGATATCCGAGCTGATTATCGATTATGAGTCGGGTAACGGCCGATAAGCGCCAGCCCAGTGGCAGTGGGTAACCAAGCCAATTTAGATCAAAGCGCATGAAGTTCGCGTTCGCGAAAGAGGTGAGCGGCTCCGTTGCCTGACTGCCAGAGAACCTTCCGGTAAGCAGCTGCTGAGTCCGAGCCGTTTCGATTGGTGCTCGGGCGCTGCGCGTACTCAACATGGTATAGATAGGCGCAAAAAGTTCACTAAGCCCGTAAAAATCGCGCACGCTGTATTCTTTTGAATTGAGGGTGATGAGGTAAATCTGAACCTTCGCGGCTAAGTCTTTATCGGAATTGATGGCGTCGGCGACGCTGTAGACCACGTCCATTGCCGTAACCAGGCCGGAGTTCTCGAAATAGCCGCCGTCCACAACTCGGATTTTTCCGATGTGGCCGAACTGCGTATCCGTCACAGCGCCTACGTCGTCAAACCATCCGGCGGGAGTGATCCATGGAAATCGAGCACTGAGGAAGGCGGCCGTGCTCAGGGGCATTTGCGCCAGGACTGCGCTACGATCGATAGCGGTCACCGGGCTGTTGGGCCATACGGGAACGAACTTTAGATCAATACCGCGGATCGTGAAGGGCGACACAGCGCGGCGGTAACCGGAATAGACTTCAGTAGTGTTGAAGACCAATGCTGGAACGGACGAACCCGAGTCTGGATTCCAGTTAGACAGGAACGATTCCCTGAGTGGATTGGCCTGCGTGCCATCCGGTCTGCGAAACGCCGAGAATTCTTTGGCAGACATCGCGTCGTCCCAGGCTTTCTCCAGCGCGTATTCGAGCGCGCGGGAGCGGTCGAACGCTGGCACCGGCCGGAACAAAAACTGCTGGACGAAGTCTGGAAATAAGAGGCCTGCCTCCAGTGGGGAGAGAAAATCCCGACTGAGTATTTCCGTCGTTGCATCGCCAAAGAGGGTATCGGCCCGTCTATCGGCTGCGCATACTTTGACAGCGCGAGTTGCGTCGGAGGAATTGGCGTTTTCCCACTGGCGTATCAAGGAAGCGAATACTGCGGCTCCAATGCTGCCCCCCGAAACTCCACTGATCGCGAATATATGATGAGCGAAATTGGGGCACTCATCCTGCACGTCGGCGAGAAAGCCGGCGGCATGAAAGGCAGCATAAGCTCCCCCACCCTGGGCGGCTACGATATAGACGGGGTATTTCAGGTGGCTGTAGCCGTCAAAGTCAGAGCGCGATTTGAGCCATTTTTTGAACTCTGATGCCGCGTCGCTGTACCGTTCAGGAGGGTTAGGCAATCCCAAAGACGTTCTCACCTTGTGGTTGTCATTAAGATCTAGCGCCGAGAAAATAAGGGCTGCGCACACCAGTGTGGACAGGAATGGCCAACCGGTAATCTTGGTGAGGACGCGGAGAAACGTGATCCACGCTGTTAGCATAAGGAAAAAGAGGGAAAGTATCCCAATGGGCGTAATCACCTGAGGCAGTAGGACACGCGGTTCTTCGAGGGTAAACGATAGGATAGACAGCACCGTCAGGGAAATGAGAATGAGCGATGCAGCCTTAATAGTCAGACGCGCAAAGTGTTTCCGATCGGCGTAGCTCGCACAGAGGGTAAGACCGAAACCCAGTAGCACCGCGACGGTGATTAGAAGCACGGAGAATTTGGTGAGGATACCATTGAAACCGACGGCATTGTCGGCAAACCGAGCAGCTATGGGGGCTGCTTGTGCTGGGGTCATCAACGCATCGACGATGAGATAGCGCAAGCGCGCCTGTCCCATGGCGTCGCGAACAGCCGCGATTGCTGCATCGGGAACTTTGGCGCTAATGGCACCTGCCGCAGCCCCGAAAATCGGCAGGACAGAGATGGAACCCGCGACCCACTGTATAGGTCGGGATGTTTGCCTGAACGGGCGCCCACCCAAAGTGATTATCGCCAAAAAGATCCCAAGCGAAAGTGCTGTAAGCGATACGACACATATTATTGGTTCTTTTGGCCACCAGGATACGTGAAGCGCCGCCCCTTCGGCCATTGCACGATAGATTTCCTGGGTCTGCGGTGGGATGAACAATACGAGTGCGCAGAAGATGCTTAGAAAAATCAGCGGCGCGATCGAAAAGAGCGCCTTTAAATATCTTCGCATCTTTCGCAGGAATCTGAACATTCGATCGTTAGCGGTTATGCGAGTTGAAGTGATTTCAGTGGGGCACGCGCTGTATATTAGTCAAATCGCGTCGTGCATGGAAATAGCCATGTGATGCAGTGTGGTGTCCGCACGAGGGAGTGGCCAAGGGGCTCCACTACTTTCAAATGCTCATACAAGGCAAACTAATATCGATTTACAAACCGCAACGCAGGTGATGCCTGTAGCGTTAGCGCGCCGTGGAGTAAGGCTAAACAAAACTCTTGTAAGGGCCTTACGCAGAAAAACTGCGAGCGAGATCAAGATGTGTGGTAGACGGGCAGTGTATCGCCGACTAGAGTGAATTTTAGGGTTGGCTGCCGCATCGGCATTCTAAATTAAAAATGCTCGCTTCGCCCGGAACGATAGGGCGACCCGAGTCCTTCGACACAATGCCCTCGCACCCGAGCGCGCAAGCGTGCTTGGTAGACGGCGGCGCCAGCGCCTTCAAAATGCTTGAATGAAAACTACTTCCCTCGGTTGCATTTATCTGATACGAAGACCGAAGTTTTCTTCCGAGCTTGGCATAGTCCCCGCAGTTATTTTCGACTACTCGGTAGGGGATGCGATGAATAGACATTTTTGCTCGCTTATTGCGGCTTTCGTTGCGCTGTCGCTCTGGCCACCTTTGCTGGCACATGCGCAACCGAGCGGAGCGGACGAGTTGAACCAAAGGGCCGCGGAGCTTTATCGGGCGGGAAAATTCGCGGAGGCGACTCTGTTGGTCCAGCAGGTGCTGGTGATCCGTGAGAGGGAGCTCGGGCCCGATGATCCCAACGTCGCGGAGTCGCTGAACAATCTGGCTGTGCTCTACATTAGGCAGGGCCACTACCCCGAGGCCGAGCCGCTCTGCAAGCGGTCACTGGAGATCTACGAGAAGGCGCTCGTGCCCGATGATCCCAATGTCGCAGGGGCGCTTTACACTCTAGCTTTACTCTATGAGGAGCAGGGCCGCTACGCCGAGGCGGAGCCGCTCTGCAAGCGGTCGCTGGCGATCTACGAGAAGGCGCTCGCGCACGACCATCCCCTTGTCGCGACCGCGCTTGTCAATCTGGCCAGGCTCTATGAAGACCAGGGCCACTACCCCGAGGCCGAGCCGCTCTATAAGCGAGCGCTTGCGATCTACGAAAATGCGCGCGAGCCCGATCGCCTCGATGTCGCGACGGCGCTAAACAACCTGGCTAGGCTCTATAAAGAACAGGGCCGCTACGCTGAGGCCGAGACGCTCTACAAGCGGTCGCTGGCGATCTATGAAAAAGCGCTCGGGCCTGATCATTCCCTTATCGCGGGCTCGCTGAACAATCTCGCCTCGCTTTATGACAATCAGGGCCGCTACGCCGAGGCCGAGACGCTCTGCAAGCGGTCGCTGGCGATCCGCGAGAAGGCGCTCGGGTCCGATCACCTCGATGTCGCACAGTCGCTGAACAATCTGGCTGTGCTCTATTTCGATCAGGGCCGCTACGCCGAGGCCGAGCCGCTCTACAAGCGGGCGCTGGCGATCTACGAGAAGGCGCTCGTGCCCGATGATCCCAATGTCGCGCACTCGCTGAACAATCTGGCTTCGCTTTACGATGAGCAGGGCCGCTACGCCGACGCGCTGCCACTCGTTCGCAGGACGATTGCCAACAAAACCGCTGCGACCCAGCCTGCGCTGCCGGTCTTGTTTGGGGCGCAGGTCGCCAAGTTCATTGCCGCGGACGAGGCCATTGACGACGGTCTCAATGTGGTGCAACGCGCTTCGCAGACCGCTGCCGGTGAAGCCCTCAATGCGCTGGCCGTGCGGTTTTCTGCTGGCAACGACCGGCTCGCCGCGCTGGTACGCAAGGATCAAGACCTTGCAGGCGAGGTTGCTAACCTCGACAGGGCGCTCATCGCCGCCTTCGCAAGCGATCCGTCCAAACGTGACGCCGCAGCGGAGCAACAGATCAGGGATCACATTTCGGCAGTCGCCAAGGAACGTGCCGATCTGCAAACCGTGTTCGCGCGCGAATCCCCCGACTATGCGGCGCTGGCGAACCCGCAACCCCTGACGGTTGCGGACATCCAGGCGCTCCTTGCCGACGACGAGGCGCTCGTCGTCATCGATCTCGGCGCCAAGAGCTACGCCTGGACCATCACGCGGAATGCGGCGGATTGGAAGGAACTCGGGAGCGACGCTGGCCAAGTCGCAAAATTGGTCGCAACGTTACGCTCCCAGGTCCGGAGCTTCACGCTGTTCGACCCCAAGCTGAGCTTCGAGCTTTATCGGCAAGTGCTCGGGCCCGTCGAGGATATGATTGCCGCGAAGCCGCGCTGGAGCCTTGTGGTCGATGGCGCGCTGTCGAGCCTGCCGCCGCAACTTCTGGTTACCCGTGATCCTACCGACAAGGCACTCAAGGACGTGGACTGGCTCGTGCGCAGCCATGCCGTCACCGTACTGCCCTCGGTCGCGAGCCTAAAGGTACTGCGCGGCAAGTCTACATTGGAGCATGCACCGAAGCCACTGATCGGATTCGCCGATCCCGTGTTCGACCGCGATCCGCGGCAGCTACAGAACGCCCGCGTTGCCGCCAACGTGGCTGCGTCGCTCGGCATCCGCGGTTCGGTGGCCGACATCGCCGAACTGAGGACGGCGCTGCCGCCGCTGCCCGAGACGGCCGGCGAACTGAGGAAAGTCGCCGCCAGCGTGCAGGCCAATCCGGCCGATGTCATTCTCGGTCCTGATGCTACCGTGACCCGCGTCAAGCAGGCAAAGCTCGATCAATATCGCATCGTCTACTTTGCCACCCACGGCCTGCTTGCCGGCGAGGTTGCCGAACGCGCCAAGCTCAACGCCGAGCCGGCGCTGGTGTTGTCGCTGCCCGAGCATCCGACCGACTTCGACGACGGCCTTTTGACCGCGAGCAAGGCGGCGCAGTTGAAGCTCAACGCGGATTGGGTGGTGCTGTCGGCCTGCAACACGGCGGCCGGAGACAAGCCTGGCGCGGAGGCGCTATCGGGCCTAGCGCGTGCCTTCTTCTACGCGGGCGGGCGCTCGCTGATCGTCTCCAACTGGGAAGCTGACAGCGATAGTACGGTCGCTCTGATGGTCGGCACCTTCAAGGCACTTGCCGACGATCCAAAACTCTCCCACGCCGAGGCGCTTCGCAAATCCATGTTGGCGATGATCGGCGACGGCCAGAATCCCGACTGGGCCAACCCCAAATACTGGGCACCGTTCATCGTCGTCGGTGAGCCGGCCAAGCCCGTGAATTAAGCGAAAGATGAGTGCAGCCACGGCGCAGCGTTGAGAAATGATGAGATACATTTTGGTGGTCTTGGCCACGCTTTGCGCTTGCGTCTGCTCGGCCCTTGCACAAGACAAGCCTGAAATATTCCCGCAATTGGGACATTCCCGAAAGGTCCTCGGCGTAGCGTTCTCCCCGGACGGTCGAATTCTGGCCTCGGCCAGTGAGGACAAGACAGTAAAGCTCTGGGACGTGGCAAGTCAGCGCGAGCTGCGCACCCTCAGCGGACATTCCGTTCCGGTCAACTCCGTGGCGTTCGCGCCGAACGGGCACCTCCTAGCCTCGGGCAGCGCGGACAACACGATCAAACTCTGGGACGTGGAGAGCGGGCGCGAAATTCGCACCCTCAGCGGTGATGTCATCGCGTTTTCGCCAGACAGTCGCATGCTAGTCTCGGGGAGTTCGGACGACACGGTCAAGCTCTGGGACGTGGCGAGCGGGCTTGAGCTACGCACCCTTACAGGCGCGGCTGGGCCGGTCTCGTTTTCGCCGAACGGGCGCATTTTGACCTCGATCAGCAAAGACAACACGATCAGGCTCTGGGACTTAGCGAGTGGGCGTGTGGTACGCACCATCAAAGGCATCATTGGAGATTTCGTCGCGTTCTCGCCCGACGGGCGCATGCTGGCCTCGGGCAGCGACGACCATAGGGTCAAACTCTGGGAGATGGCGAGCGGGCGCGAGATTCGCACTCTCAGCGGATATTCCGGTGGGGAAAATTCTGTCGCGTTCTCGCCGGACGGGCGATGGCTCGCCTTGGGTAGCACCGACGGTACAGTAACGCTGTGGGATGCGGCGAGCGGGCACAAGCTCCGCACCCTCAGCGGGCACACCGACCAGGTCACTACAGTCGCGTTTTCGCCGGACGGGCACTTGCTGGCCTCGGGAAGTTACGACTTCACAGTCAAGCTCTGGGACGTGGCGAGCGGGGACGAGCTGCGCACCCTCAGCGGACATTCCAATAGTGTCTGGTCCGTCGCGTTCTCGCCGGACGGGCGCACTGTCGTCGCAGGTGGTCGGCACTTTACGTTTTCAGGCGGTAGTTTCAGCGCTGCAGATACAGTCGAGCTCTGGAACATAGCAAGCGGGCTGCGCATCCTCATTGGACATTCCGATAATGCCGGTGCCCAGCCCGTCGCGTTGTCGCCCGACGGGGGCATACTGGCCTCGGCCAATGACGACCATAACACGATCACGCTCTGGGACGTAGCGAGCGGGCGCGAGGTGCGCACGTTTAGCGGGTATGGCCGTGTCACACTCTCGCCGGATTGGCGCATGCTAGCCGGCATCAAAGATAAAACGATCAAGCTCTGGGACGTAGCGAGCGGGCGCGAGCTGCGGACCCTCACCGGACATTCCGGTTTCGTCCTATCCGTCGCGTTCTCGCCGAACGGGCACCTGCTGGCCTCGGGCAGCGACGACAAGACGATCAAACTCTGGGACGTGGAGAGCGGGCGCGAAATTCGCACCCTCAGCGGTCCGGACCAGCCGGTCGCGTTTTCGTCGGACGGGAACCTGCTTGCCTCTAAAAGTCATGATTTCACAATCAAGCTTTGGGACGTAGCGAGCGGGCGCGAACTGCACACCCTCAGAGGGCACACCGGTGAGGTGTTCTCCGTTGCGTTCTCGCCGGACGGGCGGACGCTGGCGTCAGGCAGTTTGGATGACACGGTGAGGCTCTGGGATGTAGCGAACGGGTACGAGATTCGCGCTCTCAGGGGACACTCCGGTTGGGTCGAGTCCGTCGCGTTCTCGCCGGATGGGTGGCTCGCCTCGGGAAGCACCGATGGTACGGTCAGGATATGGGACCCAGCATCCGGCAGCGAGAGAGTTTCTCTCATCGCCTTCACTGATGGTTCCTCTCTCGCCATTACCCCGGAAGGCTATTACGACGCCTCCTCTGCCAAGGCCGAAGAAAACCTCAACGTTCGCGTCGGCGACCGCGTGTTCCCGATTGCGGCCTATCGCGACACGTTCTATCGACCCGATCTTGTCAAGATTAGCCTCGCCGGGGATTCGCTTACTAAGCTGGGATTTGCCGGTATCGACAGCGTAAAGGTTGCTCCGGTCGTCGAACTTGTCGATTTACCCTCATCGACGAGCGAGTTGAAACTCACCGTGAATGTCCGGTTCACTGATGGCGGCGGCGGCATCGGTCGGGTGGTGTTATTTCACAACGGCACGGCGGTTCAAGAGAGTGCTGGTATTAGTTCGCCGCCACAGCCTGGTGCCTCCATCACACGGAGCTTTACGGTAGACCTTGTTGACGGTCCCAACGCGCTGCAAGTTGAGGCG
>JASHVC010000092.1 GCA_030039655.1 Xanthobacteraceae bacterium
TGCGACGACATGGGCGTCAAGCTTTACGCGCGCTTCCGTTCCGAGCGCGAGGATTGGGTACAAGCCATGGTGATGGCGAATATCGGCTTCGCCTTCATGCCGGAATTTTCCGTTACTCATCCGGACAGCGTTCGGCGGCCGTTGGTCGAACCGGCGGTCACGCGCACCATCAGCCTCATCACCGTCCGCGGCCGCAAATATTCGCCAGCGGTCGCGGCCTTTATCCGCACCGTGCGCCAACACAAATGGGACTAATATTCTCGCGCTTCAGCTGGCGGCCTTTGCCAAGTCATCGGCCGGCTTATCGGAAACTCCGGCCTCCGCGAACGTCGCCATCCCGGTGTGGCAGGCCAGTGCCGCGCGCAGGATGAGCACCGCCAAAGCGGCGCCGGAGGCTTCGCCCAGCCGCATGTCGAGATCGATAATCGGCTTGAGTTTCAGTTCGTCGAGCAGCATGCGGTGTCCTGCCTCGGCCGACACGTGGCCCGCAAGCGCATGCGCAAGCGCGTCGGTGCGCAACTTTGCCAGCGGCGCAACGGCGGCGGTGCAGACAAAGCCGTCGAGCAACACCGGAATGCGCAAGCGCCGCGCCGCCAACACCGCGCCCAAAATGGCGACGAGTTCGCGGCCGCCGAGCGCCGCCGCGACCTGCAGCGGCTCCTGCAGCACGCCGGCATGTTGGGCTAGCCCGCGGTCGATGACGTCGCGCTTGCGCACCAAGCCCGCATCGTCGACGCCGGTGCCGCGGCCGGCCCAGCGCGCACCGCCACCGCCAAACAAGGCCGCCGCGATGGCGGCAGCCGCGGTGGTGTTGCCGATACCCATCTCGCCGACGCAGATGAGATCACTTTCCGGTTCGACCGCCAGGTAGCCACTCGACACCGCGGCGAGGAACTCTCCTTCGCTCATCGCCGGCTGTTTGGTGAAATCCGCGGTCGGCCGATCAAGCGCGAGCGGAATGACTCGCAAGCTGGCGCCGGCGGTGCGCGCCAGCTGATTGATGGCTGCGCCGCCCGCGGCAAAATTCGCCACCATCTGCGCCGTCACTTCCGCCGGATAGGCCGACACACCCTGCCCGGTCACGCCGTGATTGCCCGCGAACACGAGAATCTCAACGCGCCCCAGGCGCGGCGGCGAAGCGCCTTGCCAATGCGCCAGCCAGGCGGAAAGCTCTTCCAGACGGCCGAGGCTGCGCGGCGGCTTGGTCAGCATGGCTTCGCGCGCCACCACCGCCGCGCTCGCGGCGTGATGACCCGGCGGCAGGTCGAGACAAAATTCGCGCAGCTGCGAATAAGAGGTAAAATCGGGCATTGAAGATGTGCTTTCTGCGGCGATGGACCCCGACACGTCTAGCAAATCCACTGCACTGCCGCCATAAATGCCGGGCGGTAGACGAGAAGCGCAATGACCATCAACGAGGCTTGGCTGAAAGAGCGCGCCGACGAACTGCGGGCCAGCATTCTGTTTCTGACCCGGCTGCGGTATGGCCCCGCGCCGCCGGTCGGTGGCGCAGCCATTGCACGAGCCGCCTGGGCGTTTCCCATCACCGGTATTTTCGTTGGTCTGATCGGAGCCGTAGTCTATTTGTTCGCGCATCGGCTGGGCTTGCCGCCCTGGCCCTCTGCCGCGCTCAGCGTTGGGGCGACCATGGCCACCACAGGCTGCCTGCACGAAGACGGTCTTGCCGACACGGCCGACGGCTTCGGCGGCGGGCGAACGCGCGAACTGAAACTCGAGATCATGCGCGACAGCCGGATCGGCGCTTATGGCGTGTGCGCCCTTGTGCTCTCGATTGTGCTGCGCGTGAGCGCGCTCGCAAGCCTTGCCGACTCGTCCCTTGTGCTGGCGGCGCTGCTCGCGGCCCACGGCGCAGCGCGCGCCACGTTGCCCGTGTTCATGTATTTCGTGCCGCCGGCGCGCCAGGAAGGACTCTCGGCATCCGCCGGCCAGCCGTCGCGCGACAGCATCATCGCGGCCGCCGTCCTGGGTATCGTGATTGTCGCGCTTTGCCTCGGTCCTGTGCTGGCAATCGCGGCGTTGATTTTGCTCGTCGCCGTCATCGCGCTTCTGGCGTGGTTGAGCCTTGCCCAGATCGACGGCCAAACCGGGGACGTCCTGGGTGCGGTCGAACAGATGAGCGAAATCGCCATCTTGCTTGTGGCCTTGCGCTGAGAGGGTCGTATTTTGCACTGCGCAAATTTTGCGCAGGCTGCGCCTCTAGCGGGCAGTGCGCAGAAACCCTCTAAATATAAGGCCTTGTTTCTATTAATTTATTTTCGCTACGGCCCTGGCACGAAGCTTGAATTTACAAGCCATGCCGGAACCATGACCCATAACCCGCCGCCACCGAAGCTATCGCTTCTGCCTGAGTCAGCGCCGTTCACGCCCGAACAGCGCGCGTGGCTCGACGGATTCTTTGTCGCGGCTCTTGGGCTAAGCGACAACGGCATTACAGCACTGCCGCCGCAAGATGGCGCCGCGCTCATGGCCGGCGTCGGCGTCGCCGCGGAAGAGGACGATGGCGCGCCGTGGCACGATCAGGCCATGCCGCTCGGCGAGCGATTGAAGCTCGCCGAAGGCCGGCCGCTGCGGCGGCGCATGATGGCCGCCATGGGCCAGCAGGATTGCGGGCAGTGCGGTTACAATTGTCAGGACTACGCCGACGCAATCTTTTCCAAGAAGGAAGCGAAGCTCAATCTGTGTGTGCCGGGCGGCAAGGAGACACTGCGCACGCTAAAGGTTCTGTACGGCGAGATGGGGGCGCCCGCCGCTCCGGCCTTGGTTCCGACGTTAGCTCCCGCAACGCCAGAACCGACACCAGAGGGTCCGCAAGCTGGTGTCGCCACCGGCCGTTCGCGCGACACTCCCGCCGAGGCCGCGTTTGTTTCGCGTACGCTGTTGAACAAGCCGGGCTCGGGTAAGGAGACGTGGCACATCGAGTTAGATCTTTCGTCGAGCGGGCTCGACTATGTCGTCGGCGACTGCTTCGGTATTTTTCCGACCAACGATCAGGCGTTGGTTGCAGCCGTCATAAAAGCACTCGATGTGCCCGCCGACTTTCCCATCGGCGGCCGCACGTTTCGCGAGGTGCTCACCGACGGCGTTTCCCTGGGCACCGCGCCTGATGCGTTGTTTCAGCTTTACTCCTACATCACGGGCGGGGAACGGCGGCAGAAGGCACAGGCCCTCGCCTCCGGCGAGGACCCGGATGGTGATGCCGCGAGCCTCGACGTGCTCGCGGCCATTGAAAAATTCTCCGGCGTACGTCCCGACCCGGAGGCGTTCATTGAATCGCTCGAGCCGCTGCAACCGCGGCTGTTTTCCATCTCCTCATCGCTCAAGAGCAATCCCGGCCGCGTCGCGCTCACCGTGGACACCGTGCGCTACAAGATCGGCAAGCGCACCCGGCTGGGCGTGGCCTCCACTTTCCTCGGCGAGCGCGCGGCGCCCGGTCACCGCGTGAAGGTTTACGTGCA
>JASHVC010000093.1 GCA_030039655.1 Xanthobacteraceae bacterium
CGGCCGGGACAAACGCCGGCCGATTGGGCGAGCGAACTCAAGCACGCGCTCACGGAAGCCGGCGAGCATCTTTCGCTCTATCAGCTCACCATCGAGCCGGACACGCCATTCGCTGCGCTGCATGCCGCCGGGAAGCTGAAGACGCCCGACGACGACACGGGGCGCGCGCTCTACGACACCACCCAGGAGATCTGCGCGGCGCATGGACTGCCGGCTTACGAAATCTCCAATCACGCGCGGCCCGGCGGCGAATGCCGGCATAATCTGATCTATTGGCGGGGCCACGAATATGCGGGCATCGGGCCGGGCGCCCATGGCCGGCTCGATATCGACGGCGAGCGCCACGCGACCGCAACTGAGAAACGGCCGGAGAGCTGGCTGACGCTAGTGGAATCCCGCGGCCACGGCCTCATCATCGACGATACGCTCACGCACGAAGAAATGTCCGACGAGTTTTTGCTCATGGGGCTGCGGCTGGCCGAAGGCATCGACATCGCGCGCTACACCGAAGTGTCCGGACGCGCGCTCGATCCGGTGCGCATCGCCGCGCTGCACGAGCATGGTTTGGTCGAGACCACACCCGGCGGCCGCCTGCGCGTCACGCTGCCGGGCTTTCCGGTCCTCGACGCGGTCGTGGCTGATCTCGCGGCTTGAACCAGGCGGTTCGAAGCGCGACTTAGATGCCCGATGTGCCGAAGCCGCGCGGCGGCGGTGAGATGATCTGCGCACCGCCCTGCGACACGCGCAGCACCGCGAGCCCGCGCTCGTTGGTCCCGTCGGCGCGGAAGCGGAACAATCCGTCGATGCCCGTAAAGCCCGAAGGGTTGGTCAGCGTCTGCTGCGAGAATCTTTGCTGCGGATTCGATTGCGTCTTCACCAGCGCCGCCACCAGCGCCACCGCGTCATAGGCCAGCGTCGCGGTGCGCACCGGGTCCTGGTTGTAGCGAGAGCGATAACGGGCGGTGAAGGAGCGATAGCCCGCCGAATCTGGCGCCGCGTACCAGCCGCCGTCCAGCGCCGGTGTCGAAAAGATGCGCGGATCGTCCCAAAGTCCGGTGCCGAGCAGTTGGATTTTTTTAGTGTTGAGGCCACTGCCGGTCAGCATCTGAATCACGTCCGGCACGGCATCGCCGCCGTCGGGAATGAACAGCGCGTCGGCGCGGACCGCAGCCTGGGCGACGGTCTTGATCGGAGCCGCCATGCCGGCCTTGTCGTGCGGATAGTGCTCGAGCGCGACGATCTGTCCGTTGTGGCGGGCCACATCCTGCCGGAACGCCGCTTCGACCACAGTGCCGTACGGATTGTCCGGGACCAGCGCCGCGTAGGATCGTTTCCCGTTCGAGGATGCGTATTGAACGATGCGCCACACGTCGGTCTCGGGCAGGAAGCTCAACAGGTAGACGCCGGACGAAGCCACGTTGGCGTCGGTGGAAAACGCGATGACCGGGATATTGCGCGACCGCGCCACCTGCCCGACCGCGGCGACCGACTGAGCAAACAGCGGCCCAAGAATGATCTCGGCTCCCTCATCGAGGGTCTGCTGGGCGGCAGCCCGTGCTGTATCCGCATTGCCCGCGTCGTCCTTGACCAAAAGCTGGACGTTGGGCGCGTTGAACTCGGCGAGGGCCATATCGGCCGCGTTGCGCATGGCCTGGCCGGCGAGACCAGCGTTTCCTCCTGCCGAAAGCGGCAGGATCAGAGCGACCTTGACCTGACCGGTGCCGATCGTGGCCTCAGGGGCCTGGTCGGGCGCCGCCGCGGTGGCTGGGGCATTGGAGAAGAGATTGGGATTGCTGGAGAAAACGCTTGAACTATTGGAACAGCCGGCAACGAAAACAGCCGTCGTGGCCAGCAAGCCGGCGAGCGTGCGACGCCGCGAGAGCATCGCCCGTACCTGCAACTCCGCGGACATCAACGGCTCCCCTCACCCTCTCCCTGCCAACGGGCAGGCCAAAAACCAACGATCGATTCACCATATTCAAGGCGAATGGTTAACCAAATGAAAAGGATAACAAATTCGACCGTGCTATGACGGCGGTGCGGCGATGACGCTAAACTGCCGCGATGCGCCCGTCATTCACAGGCCCGACATGCCCAAACGATCACGCCCAGCGGCGCTATTTCGTCGGCACCCACCCGGTCGACGTTGAGCGACTGGCTCCCGGATTGCATATCGTCGCCACGCCCATCGGTAATCTAGCCGATATTACCATCCGGGCGCTAGCCGCACTGGCCGGCGCCGACCTTATTGCCTGTGAAGATACGCGCGTAACCCGCAAGCTGCTTGACCGCTACGGGATTCAAACGCCGCTCACGCCCTACCACGACCACAACGCCGCCCAGGCGCGGCCCGCGCTGTTGCGGCAGCTCGCCGAGGGCGGCGCGGTTGCGCTGGTTTCGGACGCGGGTACACCGCTGATCTCCGATCCGGGCTACAAGCTGGTGCGCGCCGCCCAGGATGCGGGCCATGTGGTCACGACGCTGCCCGGGCCTTCATCCGTGCTCGCGGCCTTGACCATCGCTGGCCTGCCGACGGATCAATTTTTGTTTGCCGGCTTCCTGCCGCCCAAACAGGCCGCGCGCCGCGCGCGCATCGCCGAACTCGCCCGCCTGCCCACCACGATCGTGCTGTTCGAGACCGGGCCACGCATCGCCGCTACCCTCGCCGATTTGGCGGCCGGGCTGGGTCCGCGTGAAGCCGCCATCTGCCGCGAGCTGACCAAGCTGCATGAGGAAGTCCGGCGTGGCGACCTCGAAACGTTGGCGCAAGGCGCCGCGGCGGGAGAAAGCCGCGGCGAGTTCGTTGTCGTCATTGCGCCGCCGCAAGCCGCGGAAGCTCCGAGTGCAGAAGACACCGAGACGTTGTTGCGAGAGGCGCTTGTCCGCGCCTCGCTCAAAGATGCGGTGGCCGAAGTCGCCGCCGCAACTGGTTTGCCGCGCCGTGAGCTTTACCAACGCGCGCTTGCACTGACGAAGGACGCCAGCTGTGGCGCGCAGAGCTGAACCGCCCAAGACTGTACCGCAGAAGCGCGCCAAACCCGCACCCAGCCAAGAGCGCGTGGCGGCGTTTCGGCTCGGGCTTTCGGCCGAAAGCCGCGCCGCCATGCTGCTCATCGCCAAGGCCTACCGCATCGCGGCGCGGCGCTGGAAAACACCGTTCGGCGAAGTCGACATCGTGGCCCGCCGCCGCCGCGATCTCGTCTTCGTCGAGGTCAAGGCGCGCGATGCTTTCGACGACGCGGCCGAGGCCGTGACTGAACGCAGCAAGCAGCGCATTGTCGCCGCGGCCGAGGCTTGGCTCGCCCATCATCCGGACGATGCACAATGCTTCATCCGCTTCGACGTGATCCTGGTCGTGCCGGGGAAGATACCGCGCCATATCGTCAATGCGTTCGATGCCACGCGCTGATCGCCGCCGGCTGACGCTGCGCCGCCATAGCGGCGCGGGCAAAAATTGCGTAGACGTTACGAGCCTCGCCTGCCGGAACATGCCATGCGCCTGAATGTCGCCGTGCAAATGGATCCGATCGAACGGATCAACATCCGCGGCGATTCCACGTTCGCGCTGCTGCTGGAAGCGCAGAACCGCGCTTACTCGCTGTCCTATTACACGCCCGCCCAGCTCTCCATGCGCGACGGTAAGGTTTCAGCCTCTGTATGGCCGCTCGTAGTGCGCGATGTCGTCGGCGACCATTTCACGCTGGGGACGCCGCGCCATGTGGAGCTCACCTCATTCGACGTGGTGCTGCTGCGCCAGGACCCGCCGTTCGATCTCGCCTACATCTCGACTACGCACATGCTCGAGCGCGTGCAGCCGAAGACGCTGGTGGTCAACGATCCGGCCCACGTGCGCAACGCGCCGGAGAAAATTTTCGTCACCGAATTTCCCGACCTGATGCCGCCGACGCTGATTACGCGCGACCTCGAAGCCATCAAGGCATTCCGCGTCGAGCACGGCGACATCGTCATGAAGCCGCTTTACGGCAAAGGCGGCGAGGCGGTGTTTCTGCTGGCGAAGGAAGACCTCAACTTCGGCTCGCTCTACGATTTGTTCACCGCCATGTTCCGCGAGCAGTGGGTGGTGCAAAAATTCTTGCCGGCCGTGAAAGAAGGCGACAAGCGCATCATTCTGGTCGACGGCGAATTCGCCGGCGCGGTCAATCGCGTGCCCGCGCCCGACGATCTGCGCTCCAACATGGTGCGCGGCGGTGTGCCGGCAGCGACCGATCTCACCGACCGCGAGCGCGAAATCTGCGCGCGGCTCGGGCCGGCGCTGCGCGCGCGCGGTTTGTTGTTCGTCGGCATCGACGTGATCGGCGGTTATTTGACCGAGATCAACGTCACCTCGCCCACCGGAATCCAGGAGATCGACCGTTTCGACGGCACCGATCTCGCGGGCCGGATCTGGGAGGTGATCGAAAGTAGGGTGGGATAGCGCAGCTATCCCACCGTTGGCACGATCCTGGTGGGATGGCTTCGCCATCGCCACCCTACGGTATGGAGAACACATGACCATCGTTGTCGGCATTCCGGCCTGTGCCAAATCGTTTGACGACCTGACCGCCCAC
>JASHVC010000094.1 GCA_030039655.1 Xanthobacteraceae bacterium
CCGGAAAGTCCGATCGAGACGGTGATGCCGATTTTGCTTTCCACCTCGCAGGAAAACCGCGCAAGCGCCTTGGCGGGGGTCATGCCGTGCAGCCGCTCGGTCCCTGTCAGATCGAGGAATGCCTCGTCGATGGACAGAGGTTCCACTTGCGGCGTCAGGTCCAGCATTATGCGGCGCACCTGACGGCCGACGCCGACGTATTTGTCCATGCTGGGCCTAATCACTGTCGCATGGGGACACAAGCGTAGGGCCTCAAACATCGGCATCGCCGATCTAACGCCGAAGGTGCGGGCGACGTAGCAGGCCGCAGCCACCACGCCACGCTTGCCGCCGCCGACGATCACTGGCTCGGGTGCAAGCGCCGGATTGTCGCGTTTTTCGATTGTTGCGTAAAAGGCGTCGCAATCCACATGGGCGATGGCAAGGCTGTCGAGTTCGGGATGGTAGAGCAGACGCGGCGAACGGCACGCCTTACAGCGGCTTGAATTCGGCGAAGCATCGGCGAGGCAGTCGCGGCAGAAGCTCACGGCACAAACTCAGGGCAGATCGCGTTCCCATGGGCGGCCGAGTGCATTGGAAGCCCGCGCAATTTCGGCTGGATCGATCCCAGCGCTCTGAGAGAAAGCGACCAGTAGACCTTCGTCGCCAAGTATATGCTCCAGCACGCCGGCTAGAAAGCCTGGCCCACGTGCCGCCTCGCGAATCTGCTCTGGCGTCAGTCCGGTAACGGACAGAAATGCACCGAGTCGGTTCGACTCCTCGGCGATGAAGGCAAGCGCCTGAATCGCCAGCATTTCCGCAGCTTCTCGCGTATCTCGTAGGGATTGCATTTGCCTTTCCGTAACATATCGGCCCTAGCGTGCGGTAGTCGGTGTTGTCACGGCGGTCCGCCCGATCTAACAACGATGGGCATGGCCGGGGGCGGCAAGGATTGGGGATGGCAAAGACTGTCCTGATCGTGGAGGACAACGAGCTCAACATGAAGCTCTTCCACGATCTTTTGGAGGCACACGGCTACAAGACAATCGGAACACACAACGGCATCGAAGCGCTGGACTTGGCGCGTCAGCACCGGCCTGACTTGATTTTGATGGATATCCAGCTTCCGGAAGTGTCGGGTCTTGAAGTGACGAAGTGGCTCAAGGACGATGAAGAGCTCAAGCGCATTCCGGTGGTGGCTGTCACCGCTTTTGCCATGAAAGGCGACGAGGAGCGAATCCGCGAGGGCGGCTGCGAGGCCTACCTGTCCAAACCGATCTCGGTGGGTAAGTTCATCGAAACCATCCGTCACTTCCTGGGCAATCCGTGAAGGACTCGCGATGACCGCCCGCATTCTCGTCGTTGACGATGTCCCCGCCAACGTCAAGCTTCTTGAGGCGCGGCTGTCGGCTGAATATTTTGACGTGATCACCGCTATGAGCGGCGAAGAGGCGCTGACGATCTGTGAACGCGCCGAGTGCGATCTCGTCCTTCTCGACGTGATGATGCCCGACATGGACGGGTTCGAAGTGTGCCGGCGGTTGAAGACCAGCCCGGCAACTCACCACATTCCGGTCATCATGGTCACTGCGCTTGATCAGCCGTCGGATCGTGTGCGCGGACTCGATGCCGGTGCCGATGACTTTTTGACAAAGCCCATTCCCGAGATGGCACTCATTGCGCGGGTTCGGTCGCTGTCGCGGCTGAAAATGTTGACTGACGAGCTGCGCATGCGCGCGTTGACTTCGCGCGACATCGGGATTGATTCTCCCGAGCGCGAGGCGATTGCCGACACCGGGCGCGGCGGAAGCATCCTCATCGTGGATGACCGGCCGGGGTCGTATGAGCGCATTTCGGGCGTACTAGCCGACGAGCACGCCGTTGAGCTCGAACCCAATCCCAACGAGGCGTTGTTCCGAGCCGCCGACGGCAATTACGATCTGGTCATTATCTCACTCGGCCTGGAGAACTTCGACGCACTGCGCCTATGCAGTCAGATCCGCTCCATCGACCGCACCCGCAACCTGCCTATTCTGGCGGTGACCGACCCGGACAGTGCCGCGCGAATGGTGCGCGGGCTGGAGATCGGCGTGAACGATTATCTGATGCGGCCGATTGATAAGAACGAGCTACTGGCGCGCGCCCGCAGCCAAATTCGCAAACGCCGTTACACCGAACGCCTGCGAGACAATGTCCAGATGTCTATCGAGATGGCGATTACGGACGCGTTGACCGGCCTATTCAACCGCCGATACATGGAGAGCCATTTAGCGACGTTGATCGAGCAGGGGATTTCGCGCGGCAAGCCGCTCACCGCTTTGGTGCTCGACATCGACTTCTTCAAATCGGTCAACGACACTTATGGCCACGACGCTGGTGACGATGTGTTGCGGGAGTTTGCCTTGCGGATCAAGCGATCGATCCGCGGCATCGATCTGGCGTGCCGCTACGGCGGCGAGGAATTCGTCGTCATCATGCCGGAAACCGACATGGCGGTTGCCGCCATGGTGGCGGAGCGGCTACGGCGGCGGATTGCGGCGGACCCGTTCGCGATTCAGCAGGGAACACGCACGATCCCGGTGACGATTTCTGTTGGTATCGCCGCCTTGCGCGGCAAAGACGACAACGCCGCGAGCATCCTTAAAAGGGCCGATCAGGCGCTTTATCGCGCCAAGCGCGATGGCCGTAATCGCGTTGTTCCGGATGCTGCTTAATTGCCAGATGGGTCGAGCAACTGACAATTGCGCTTTTTGAAAACTCTCCGCCACAATTAGAAAAATCGGGCCAAATAATGTTAGCGGCCCCCGTCATTAAGTGTAATTTTTGTGGTTATCCACGGAAACCGCTAATGGGGCGAAAGTTAGGCCGTTGCTTTCTCCACAGGTTGGGCTAGCCTTCCGTCAACGACAGAACTGCCCGAACGGCAAACGATTCTCTCTGCGACCGGCGATGGCCGAAAGCGCAGGTCTCTTCGAAAACCCTACGGAGTGCTCAGGTCCGCCGCATCTCCTGGGTCCGTGGGGTTCGGCCGGCGCGGGAGCGGTGCGAGTGGCCTCCTCATGACACCGTTCCCGGCCGGCCACCCTTAGGCTGGCTGAACGTTGTTGTCTGAGCAAACGCACAAAAGGGCGCCTTCGGGCGCCCTTTTGTGCGTCTAGGCGATGCCTACTTTATTTTGGTTTCTCGGAACTCAACGTGCTTCTTCGCGACTGGGTCGTATTTCTTCTTAACTAATTTATCGGTCATCGTGCGCGAGTTCTTTCGCGTCACATAATAAAAACCCGTGTCGGCGCTGGATACCAACTTGACTTTAATAGTGGTGGCCTTTGCCATGACTGAGACCTCGCTCGCTTGCTGGGCGTCAAACTAGTGGTTGGTCCTCGGATGTCAAGAAAGCCCGCGCGGCTTTTGCGCGTCCTGGTCAAAGAATTTCGCGCACGAACCGCTTATGCAGCATGCGGTACAGCGGCACCGGAAAATCCTGGCTCATGCCGGCCGCGATGCGGTCTTGCAGTTCCTCGAGTACAACCGCGGTGATGCCCGGCATGTCGAGGCTGCGCGCCTGCGTGATCGGCAGCCAGACCAACTCGACGAGTTCCGCGTCAGGGCCGACCATGCCGTCGACGCAATGCGCGACTGCCGACACATCGGCGGCGAAGAAGCGGCTGTCAAAGCGTAGCGGCCGCTTCGGCGGGGTGATGGCGCGGGCGATGAAATGGATCTTGCTGAGATCGGGCAGGACGCCCGCCTTGACGAATGCTTCCCAGGCGCCGGGCGGCGTTGTTATGACGCCGTCCGCGCGCACCCCTAGCATCATGCCGGTTTCCTCGTAGGTCTCGCGCACGGCTGCCAACGCGAATCCCGCCACCTTCTTTGGGCTTGCGCGGCGGACCCGTTGCATCAAGTGAGCGATATGGCTTGCGTGCAGCGGTGCCGATGTCGCCATCAGCCGATCCGTGGGCTCGATACGCCCACCGGGAAAAACAAATTTTCCCGGCATGAAGCGGTGTCGCTCATGCCGGCGCCCAAGCAGCACCTTGGGGATTTCTTCCGAGCGATCGATGAGGATGAGCGTCGCCGAATCCCGGGGCTTTCGATTGGGAAAGCTTTGATCGCGAATGGTGCGGGTCAGCCGTTCAGCCCGATCGGTCGCGACTCCGCTTTCAATCATTGAATCCGCAGTATTTGCGCTCATCAAAACTTGCTCTCTCGAAGGCTGTGCGCCGCTAGCGTCGGCGCGATCGCCGACCGTGGGCAAATTTCCGCTGCTTGTGCGGCGGCTGTCTAGTCTTTTGCGCCGGCGCGGAAGCATGGCGCACAAGCTTGAAACGCAAGGCGCCAGCGACCGGCGCCGCTTCCACCAGCTCAACGGTCACGGGATCGCCGAGCCGATGCGTTTCCGAACCGCCCACGAAGGCGTGGCTCGACTCCTGATAGCGATAATAAGTATCGCCGATATAGCGTGCTGGAATGAACCCGTCGGCACCGGTTTCGTCTAGTTCGACGAATAGGCCCGCACGCGTAACGCCTGAAATGTGGCCATCAAAGACGGCGCCGACGCGATCGGCCAGAAAATGCGCGATCAGCCGGTCTGAGGTTTCGCGCTCCGCCTTCATGGCGCGGCGTTCAGTGGCGGAAATATTGGCGGCGATTTCGGAGAGTCCGCGCGTGTCGACGTCACCGGCCAGTCCGTCGGGCCCGAGTTTCTGCGCGCGGATCAGCGCCCGGTGGACGATGAGATCGGCGTAACGGCGGATCGGCGAAGTGAAATGGGCGTAGCGCCGCAGATTGAGGCCAAAGTGGCCGAAATTCTCCGGTGAGTACTCCGCCTGCGCCTGGCTGCG
>JASHVC010000095.1 GCA_030039655.1 Xanthobacteraceae bacterium
CGCCGATAATCACCATCGACCGGCCTTGCGTCCTCTCGGCGTTGTGGGCGAACTCGCGCGCTACCGTGATAGCCTTCTCGGCTGGCACGCCGGTAATCGTCTCCTGCCAGGCCGGCGTGTAGGGAACGTTGTCGTCGTAGCTCTTGGCACTGGCACCACCGAGCCCGCGATCAAGTCCGTAATTGGCGCACAACAGATCGAATACTGTCGTCACCAGTGCTTCGCCATCTGCCAACTCGATGCGCTTGGCCGGCACGTTGCGCACCAGCAGATCCGAGCCTTGGTCGTTCGACGGGAAACGCACGTGCTGTTGGCCGCCGAAATAAGGAAACGCGACAGGCGATACCTCGTCGCGCCGGTCGATAACGCTCAGTGCGAGATTAACCTCTTGCCCGCTCTCGCCGTCTTTGGTCTCGAGGTTCCACCGTCCCTTGACATCGCCCTCCCCTGGCCAGCGATAGCCGATCGAGCCCTGTGGCACGGCCAAGCCGCCGGTGCTCTCGTCGATGGCGACGGTCTTCCAGTCCGCGCGATTCGACGTCGATGCGCCGGGCAGATCACTCTGCCGCAGGTAACGATCGGGCACGAAGCGGTCCCCATCACGGCGTAGGCGCACCAGCATCGGCATGTCGGTGTAGCGGCGGCAGTAATCCTGAAAATAAGGGACTGTTCGGTCGAGAAAGAATTCGCGCAGAATGACGTGGCCCATCGCCATCGCGAGCCCCGCGTCGGTGCCTTGCTTCGGGTGCAACCATAAATCTGAAAGCTTGGCCACTTCTGCGTAATCGGGCGTAATCGCCACCACCTTGGTGCCGTTGTAGCGCGCCTCGACAAAAAAATGGGCATCGGGCGTGCGTGTCTGTGGCACGTTCGAGCCCCACGCGATAATGTAACCGGAATTATACCAATCAGCCGACTCCGGGACGTCGGTCTGCTCGCCCCAAGTCTGAGGGCTAGAGGGCGGCAGATCGCAATACCAATCATAGAACGAGAGCAGCGCGCCGCCGATCAGGCTCAGATAGCGTGCGCCAGAGGCGTAGGACACCATCGACATTGCGGGAATCGGCGAGAAGCCAACGACACGATCGGGCCCAAAAGTCTTGATCGTGTCGATATTAGCCGCAGCAATGATCTCGCTGACTTCATCCCAGCTGGAGCGCACGAAGCCGCCACGCCCGCGCATTTCCTTGTAGGATTTTGTGGCTCCGGCATCGGCTATGATTGAGCTCCATGCCTCGACCGGAGCCATTGTCTTCCGCGCCTCGCGCCATGCCTTAACTAGCCGGCTGCGCACCATCGGGTATTTGATGCGGCTCGCGCTGTAGAGATACCAACTGTACGACGCACCACGGGAGCAGCCACGTGGTTCATGGTTAGGCATACCCGGTCGCGTGCGCGGGTAATCCGTCTGCTGCGTTTCCCAAGTGACGACGCCGCTCTTGACGTAAATCTTCCAGCTGCATCCGCCGGTACAATTCACCCCGTGCGTCGAGCGCACGATTTTGTCGTGCTGCCAGCGTTGACGATAACCTTCCTCCCACATTCGATCTTCGTCGCGCAATTCGCCAAGACCATCCGCGAACAATTCCCGCCGTCTGGCGAGATAGGTGAGACGTTCGAGAAAGTGACTCACTGTGCCACTCCAATCTTGCTCAGGGAGCGGGGAGCATGCGCCGGTACTTCTTCGCCCATGACCGGCAGCCGCCGCACCTCGGTCGTGTAGTTAAGTATCAACGAAACCCAGACGACGCCATAGAGGAACATGAAACAGCTTGAGTTGATCCCCAACCAGTCCAGGATGATGCCGAAGATAATGGGCAGAACAAAGCCACCAAGCGCACCGACGAGACCAACTATCCCTGTAACAACGCCCATGTTCTGTGGAAAATCATCGCCGACATATTTGAATGTCGAAGCCATTCCGCAGGCAAACGCGACGCCCAGGGCAAAAAGGAGCAGCGTAAACGGCAATGCAGCCAATCCGATGTGAAACTGCGCCGGCCCACGGATCGTGCGCACGATAAAATCGGTTTGCGGATAAGACAACAGAAATAGACTAATCCATGCAGCCCACAGCACCCACCAAGTGACGTTGTGAGCGCCATAGCGATCTGCCAGCCACCCGCCGAGTGCCCGCAACACGCCCGCCGGAAGTGAAAAGCACGCGGCGAGCAGCGCGGCCTCTGCAATGCTCAACCCGTACTCCTTCACGAAATATTGCGGCATCCAAACCGACAACGCCGTGAAGCCGCCGAAAACAATCGAGTAATATTGGCAGTACTTCCAGACTCGCGGATCCCTGAGGATCGCCAATTGCTGCCGCAGTGCCACGCCGCTTTTGCCGGGCGCCGACACATCAGGCGCCGAAAGGAGCCAAAAGACCACAGCGGTGACTAAAAGCGCGACGGCATAGAATTTCGGAACGAATTGCCAGCCGTACTGAGTCATCAGCGCCGGGGCTATGAACATATTGATGGCCGCGCCAGTGGTTCCCGCGCCGAACACTCCCATGGCGAAACCGCGTCGCTCCTTAGGAAAGAAGCGTGCGACGTAAGGAGTCCCAACGGCAAAAGAGGCACCGACCATGCCGAGCGCGAGACCAAGCAACAGGAACTGCCACAGCTCTCTGGCATAGCTGGCGAACCAGACCGGGACTGCGCAGGCGACCAGCAGCAGCAACATGACGATCCGGCCGCCAAACCTATCCGTCGATATGCCGAGCGGCAGGCGAAATAACGCTCCGGTCAACACTGGGGTAGAGGTGAGCAAGCCAAATTCAGTCCCATTGAGACCCAGCTCGTTTCTGATCGGGATGCCGATCACGCCAAACATCAGCCACACAGCAAAGCATACGATGAATGCCCATGTGGTGACTCCCAATACGATGAGGCTTCTAAAATATGATGACATGCTGTCTCGCTGGCTGTCTCGCTGGTCATTTCGCGCAACGGCGTAATAAACACTGTGGCGCAAGCCCGCTTTGATTTCGATCAAGATCCTGCAAGGTAGGAAAATCTATTGGGTGGGCTAACGTTGCGTGTCTTTGGGCTCACTAGAACAGCAGCGGACCATGGCTACCCAATACAGCGCCCAGCACCGTGATCAGGCTGATGAACAGCAGGATCCGGTGCAGCCATTCCACACGCTTATAAGCAATTTCCGGTTCGGAATCGAGTTGTGCGATAAGCCGCCGGTGCAAGTTCAAGGGTTCGATAATGAAAAGCATCAGTGTGAAGACGAGCCAAACGGCGACCATGGCGTCAATCCACCAATAGGCAGCATACCGGAAGCGATCCCACATATCGAAGCGATAGAGCATGTAAAACCCGGTTAGCCCCACAACCGCTGTCGAAATCCGCGCCTGCCAAGCAAACCGCCGCTCGATCTGATTGAACAGCTGGATTCGCTCATGTGGGGTCTTCAGGTGACGAACGGCCGGCAACAGCACCGTCGTCACGAACCCAACGCCGCCGATCCAAAGCACAACAGAGACGACATGCAGTGCCCGCGCAATCGTAACG
>JASHVC010000096.1 GCA_030039655.1 Xanthobacteraceae bacterium
CACTTGCTGCTAAACAAAGAAATTCACGGCGGGGAAACTGCATGGAGAACCCCTCCAATGGAAACTGCGTCCCTCCAAACAAACACCGCGAGCGAGGTGACCTACTCGATCTTGATATTGGCCTCTCGGATCACCTTGCCCCACTTCACGGTTTCATCGGCCATGAGCTTGGTGAACTCCGCCGGCGTCATCGGCATCGGTTCAGCGCCCAGATCGGCCATCCGCGCCTTCATTCCCGGGTCCGCAAGGCCGGCGGCAACCTCTTTGCTAAGGATGTCGACGATCTCCCTTGGCGTACCCTTCGGCGCGGCGAGGCCGAACCACCCCGCCGCGTCGTAGCCCGGTATGAACTCGCCGATGGCCGGTACGTCCGGCAGCAGTGGCGAGCGCTTCGCCGATGTGACCCCGAGCGCTCGCAGTTTGCCGGCCTTCACGTACTCGATCGACGAGGTAATGCCCTCGAACATGACCTGTACTTGTCCAGCCAAAAGGTCGACCAGCGCGGGCCCGCCGCCGCGATAAGCCACCGTCGGCATGCTCACGCCGGCCATCACTTTAAACAACTCGCCGAACATATGCGGCGGGCTGCCGTTGCCGGCCGTCGCCAAGTTGATCTTGCCCGGATTGGCCTTCGCGTAGGCGATGAACTCGGGGATCGTCTTGGCCGGGAACGAGGGAGTGACCTCCATGAGGGACGGCGCGGCCAGCAGACCTGCGATCTGCACGCTCTCGTTCATGTAATTGAACTTCATGTCCTTGTAGAGCGTCTGGTTGATCGCATTCGATTGGGTGGCGAGCAGCAGCGTGTAACCATCCGGAGGTGAGTCCAGGACATACTCGGTGGCGATATTGCTGCCCGCGCCCGGCCGGTCCTCGACAATGAATTGCTGGTTGAGACGCTTGGAGAGCCAGTCGCTGATCAGGCGTCCGGAGATGTCCGTCGGACCCGCAGCGGCGTAGCCGACGATGACGTGCACGGGCCGCGACGGATAGGCTTCCGCCCTGGCGATGTACGGCATGGCCGGAAGCGCCGATGCGCCCGCTGCTAATTGCAGGAATTTCCGGCGGGGAATTTTCATGGTGGTTCCTCCCATTGCGATGGCGGCGGGCCAGCTCATTCGAGCTTGATGCCGATGGATTTGACCAGCGGCGTCCAGCGCGCAACGTCCTCGTCCATAAAACGATTGAATTTCTCCGTCGTCCAGTCGGTCACCGGGATGACCGCCTGGTCTATGAGGGATTGCTGATAAGCTTTATCGGCCATGGCGGCGCTATTGGCCTTGGCGATCTGCGCGACGATCGGCGCCGGTGTTCCCCCGGGAGCAAACAACGCCAGCACCTGCTCCGAGACCAGGCCAGGGACTCCGGCTTCGACCGCAGTCGGTATCTCGGGCGCCACCGGCACCCGAGTCCGATTGGTGATGGCGAGCAAGCGCAGTTTGCCAGTGCGGTGAAACTCCAGCACCTGGCCGGTCATGGCCGGAATGATCATCGGAATCTGACCGGCGATCACGTCGGCGAGCGCCGGACCGGCGCCGCGGTAAGGCACGTGCGGCAGATCTTTGATGCCGGTCAGCGATTTAAGGAGTTCGCCACTGAGATGGTTCATCGTCCCGGCGCCGGCCGAACCGTACGAAAGCTTGCCGGGATTTTCTTTTATGTAAGTGACGAGTTCCATAAGCGATTTCGCCGGCACCGACGGATTAACCGCAATCGCAAAGCCGGTGATCGCCACCATGGAGACCGGCGTCAGGTCCTTAGCCGGGTCGAGCAACGGATGCTCACGAAGAATGAGCTCGGTGAGGTTGATCGATGAGCTGCCGAGGAAAATCGTGTAGCCGTCCGGCGGCGAATGCGCGACCGCGGCCGCGGCCAGCGAACCGCCGGCGCCGGGCTGGTTCTCGACAATGACCGTGCCCAGGTCCGCCTGCAACTTGGCAGCCAACGGACGACCGACGATGTCGAACACGCCGCCCGGTGGAAACGGCAACACCAGCCTGATCGGCCGCGACGGAAACGTTTCAGCGCGCCCGGCACGCGGCAGCGCCGATAGCGCCGCCGCACTAGAAGCAAAATGCAAAAATTTTCGCCGGTGAAAATCCATGAAGCCCTCCCATAAGATTTCTCATTTGGCCGCTGTCCTAGTCGGCTTTAATGCCCGCGAACTTGATCACTTTCTCCCATTTCGCAGTTTCGCTCACGATAAACTTTGCGAAGTCGGCGGGCGACCCTGTGAACACATCGCAGCCGAGATCGGTGAAGCGTTTCCTCATCTCAGCATCGGCGAGTGCAGCGTTGACTTGTTTGTTGAGTGCGTCGACGACGTTTGCCGGCGTGCCTTTGGGTGCAACGATACCGTACCAGCCGTTGGCCTCGTAGCCAGGTAGAAAATCAGCCATAGCCGGGACGTCGGGCAAAAGCTCCTGACGCTTCGCGCTGGTTACCGCCAGCGCGCGCAGTTTGCCGGATTTGATATAGCCGAGCGAAGCCGGCATGACGCCGAACATCGCCTGGACGCGGCCGCCAATCAGATCGGGCATCGCGCCGCCCTCACCCTGATAGATGACGTCCAGCATGTCGAGGCCAGCCATCATCCGGAATAGCGCGCCAGCGACGTAAAGCGGCGTGCCGCTGCCGCCGGACGCCAGATTGATTTTGCCCGGATTGGCTTTCACGTAGGCGATGAACTCGGGGACCGTTTTCGCCGGCACTTCGGGATTCACGTCCAAGACCAGGGGTATGGTGGAGATGCTCGCCACTGGTTCGGCGTCTTGTATGAAGTTGAAGTTCAGATGATGGTAGAGCGAGGGGTTAATCGCATTCGACGACATGGCCAGCAGGAGCGTGTCGCCGTCCGGAGCTGACTTCAGCGCCAATTCGGTACCGATGTTAGTGCTGGCGCCCGGCTTGTTTTCCACGACGAACGGTTGGCCGAGCTTTTCCGACAGCCACTGACTGATCAGCCGGCCGATGATGTCGGGCGAGCCGCCAGCCGGCACGGTCACGATCAATCGCACAGGCCGATTAGGATAAGCCTGCGCTCGCGCCATCCGCGGCAATACCGGCAGCGCAACAGCACCGGTTGCCAGCTGCAGAAAGCGGCGGCGGCGAAGTGTCATATCATTTCCTCCCGTCGGCCATTTGCGGCGTGCGGATTTACTCAGGCTTGATGCCCGCGGCTTTCACCACCTTGCCCCACTTTTGCGTTTGGTCAGCGACAAACCGTCCAAATTCGGCGGGCGTCATCACCATCGCTTCCGAACCCAGATCTGCAAACCGCGCCTTGATGGTGGGGTCGACTAGGATGGCGTTAATCTCTTTGTTCAGCTTGTCGATGATATCCGGGGGCGTGCGAGCAGGCGCGCCCATTCCGTCCCAGACGATCGCCTCGTAGCCGGGCACGAACTCCGCCACGGTCGGGACGTCCGGCAGCGAGTCCGAGCGCTTCCTGCCCGTCACCGCCAGGCCCCGCAGCTTGCCGGCGCGTATGTACTGGATCGACTGCAGTATGGGGGTAAACGACGCCTGCACCTGACCGCTGAGCAAATCGGGCAGATAATTGCCACGATAAGGTACGTTCACGATGTCGATGCCGGCCATCTGTTTGAACAATTCGCCGGCCACATTGGTGGCGGCGCCGCTGCCGACCGATGCGTAGTTGATCTTCCCCGGGTTGGCCTTCGCGTAGGCTATGAACTCAGGAAGCGTCTGCGCCGGCAGCGACGGATTCACCGCCAACACGAGCGGCAGATATACGAGGCCCGCCACTGGCGCGATGTCGCGGAGAAGATCGAAACTGAGATTGTCGTAGAGCGACACGTTGATGGCGTTGCTCATGGTCACTGTGAGCAGCGTGTAGCCGTCGGGCGCAGCGTGGGCGACCATCTCAGTGCCGACATTGCTGGCGCCGCCAGGTCGGTCGTCGACGATGAATTGCTGTCCCAAACGCTGCGACAGCGATTGCCCGACCATGCGCGTAACGATGTCGGGCGCGATGCCCGCCGGATAAGGCACCACCATGCGCACCGTCCGCGTCGGGTAGGCTTCCGCCTGCGCCATTCGTGGCAGGCTCGGCAGCGCCGCACCGGTCGCCAGCCCAGTCGCCAGTTGCAGGAATTGTCGGCGCGGCAGATTCATGTTTGCTCCTCTTATTCTTAAGCGGCCGCGCCGCCTCAGTTCGGCTTTAGCCCTGCGAACTTAACCACCTTCGCCCACTTTGCGGTTTCGTCGGCAAGGAATTTGCCAAATTCGCCGGGTGTCATCGACATGATTTCACCGCCCAGCTCTTTAATCTTCGTCTTGAGCCCCGGATCGGCCAGGCCAGCGTTGATCGTGGCGTTGAGCTTGTCGATGACCTCCGGCGGTGTTCCTTTCGGCGCGCAGGTTCCGTCCCAGGCCGTCGCTGCGAAACCAGGCAGAAATTCGCCGATGGCGGGCACATCCGGCAACACGTCCGCACGTTTCGCGCTCGTGACACCCAGGGCGACAAGCCTGCCATCTCTGATAAAGCCGATTGCGGCCGGCACCGTGATGATGAACGCCTGAAC
>JASHVC010000097.1 GCA_030039655.1 Xanthobacteraceae bacterium
CCGAGGCGCATGGGGCCGAGTACCACGGCCGCCGCGCCGGCGGCATCGGGACAATGGGGTGCTTCAGCTTCTACGCCAACAAGATCATAACGACTGGCGAAGGCGGAATGCTGGTGACGGATGACGCGCATCTGGCGGAGCGGGCGCGAAGCCTGCGTAATTTGTGCTTCCGTCGCGATCAACGCTTCGTCCATACCGAACTCGGCTACAATTTCCGCATGACCAATCTGCAGGCCGCTATTGGATTGGCGCAGATTGATCGTATCGACGACCATCTGGCCCGGAAGCGGCGAATGGCCGCGCTCTACGGCAAACGTCTGGGCCACGTGACTGGCCTGCGCCTTCCGGTCGAAGCGCCAGGTGTCAGAAACGTCTATTGGATGTACGGCGTCGTTTTAGACGACTCTGTTCCTTTCGATGCCGCCGAATTTGCCCAGCGCCTGAAGAAATGCGGAGTTGACACCCGCCCGTTTTTTCTCGGCATGCATGAGCAACCGGTGTTGCGCGAGCTTGGTTTATTCGAGGGTGAAAGTTACCCCGTCACAGAACGCCTGGCTCGCCGTGGCCTGTATCTGCCTTCGGGTCTTGGCCTAAGCGAACAGGAGATCGATACGGTTTGTGCGGCGGTGCAAAAATGTCTGGTGTGAGCGAGCCGTTTGGGCGGGATTACGCTGACGCCTACGACGCGCTCTACCGCAACAAGGACTATGAAGGCGAAGTCGATCTCATCGAACGAGTCCTGACGCGCCACGGTCTCGGAGGTGCCAGGCGGCTGCTCGATCTTGGCTGCGGCACTGGTAACCACGCGCTGCCCCTCGCTCGGCGCGGTCATACCGTCGTTGGCGTAGATCGTTCACCGGGGATGCTGACGCGCGCGCGGGCGAAGGCGGCGGCCGAGAATCTCGAACGTTCAGTGGTGTTTCACTTAGCCGACATTCGTGAGCTTGATCTCGACCAACGCTTTGCGGCGGCGCTCATGATGTTCACCGTGCTCGGTTATCAGTTCGAAGACGCCGATTTGACCGCCGCGCTTGCAACAGTGCGCCGCCATCTCGAACCCGGTGGAATCTTTATCTTTGATGTGTGGAACGGACGAGCCGTATTGGCGGATCGTCCGGGGGAACGCTGCGTCAGCGTGGCCGAGGGGCCTGTTTCAATCACCCGCAAAACCAGGGCGGAGCTTGATATCCCGCGCCATATTTGCCGAGTTTGGTTTGATCTTGAGAGAAGAGACGACGACGGCAGTATTGAGAAATGGCAGGAAGAGCACGTGATGCGGTACTATTTCGAGCAGGCTCTAAGGGCTGCGCTTCATCAGAGCCAACTCGATCTTGTAAGTCTGCGACGGTTCCCCGACGATAATGCGCCCGCTGACGAGCTGGCCTGGAACGTCATCGGCGTTGCCAGGGCTTTGTAAGTGCGTAACCAGCCAGATCAGCGGAAGGATCGACCGAGCAATGCTTAAGCGAGAAACAAGCCACGAAATTGATCCACTGACGCGGCTTGCTATTAAGCACGGCACCGACAAGTGGGGACCTCATTTCTATACTCCAGTGTACCATCAGCTTTTTTCGAAATTCTGCGACCGGCCAGTGCGCTTGCTGGAAATCGGCGTCGGCGGGTTTGGCATTAGGACGCTGGGTGGCGAATCATTGGCGATGTGGGCCGACTACTTTCCGGACGGACAGATCACCGGAATCGACAATGTAGAGAAGCGATTGAACTTAAACCCGCGCATCAAGGTGTTCCACGGATCGCAAGAGGACTTGGTCTTCTTAAACCGGGTATGCTCGGAGCGCGGTCCATTCGATATCGTCGTTGATGACGGGAGTCATTTCCCAAAGCATATGCTTATCAGCTTCAATGCTATCTTTCCTTTCATGGCCGACGGCGGCATCTATGTAATTGAAGATATGCAAACCGCGTTCTGGCCTGACTTTGGCGGCTCGGTTCTGCACGGCGGCGATGTGCTGAAATTTGCACGCACCGTGATCGAGTGCTTGAACCATGCAGAGATAGAGACGGTCGAGCAAAGGCGTTCGTTTCCGGCCTATGCGAAGAAAATCAGGTCATTTCGCGCCTTCCACAATCTTCTCGTTATCGAGAAGGGTGACAATGGAGAACCCTCAAATGTTGCTTACGATCTAACTAATGCTCACGCGGTCAATGCCACAAGAGCGATGGAAGAGCAGCTTGAAAGCACCCCGACCGCCGAGGGATTGGCAAACCTATCCAGCCTGTATCTCCGCGGCGGAGATGTCGTAAGAGCTAAGGAAGTCGCCGACAAAGCCCTGTCCCTTTGGCCAGGAAACGTGGCGGCATTAATTGCCGCCTACCATGCTGCGGATCGGCGAGGAGATTTATCGGCGGCAATTGACTACCTCGAACGGTTTCTAAAAATTGAGCCGGACAATGCCGGGTGGCAGCAACTGCTAGAACAAACCCGCGCCGTGCGGGCGAACGTCGCGGGGGTTGGCCCTGCACTTCGCAACAATCAGTGAAACATGGCTCGCGAGAGGATATCTATCGTAGCAACTTGATGCCAACGTAGACATTGCGCCCGCCGTTGAGCTGGCGTGGAACGTCATCGGCGTTGCCCGGGCCTTGTGAGGGCGTTTAGGCGATTTTTCCGTGACAATGCTTGTACCGAAGTCCGGAGCCACAGTGGCATAACTCGTTACGTCGAGGTCTGGTTTCTTGGGCGATCGGTGCCATCTGCCGGTGAAGCACAAGTCTGTCCATCAGTGCGCGTTCGTTAATCATCAACGGCCCGCGTTCCACCATCCGCTGCTCCATGCTGTCGGCTGCGGCCTGACAAAATGCCTCGAGCACGCCTGATTGATTGGCCGCAGCGAAGTCGACAAGGGCAGCCAATTCGGATGGCGGCGAAGAGCCTGTCATCAGCACACCCAGACCAGAACTGTGCGTGAACTGGAGGTGCCGATACTTGGTTTTGATCTCGGCCCAGAACCTGTGGACGCCGAAATTCTGCGTCCTAACCTCCGTATCGTGAAATAGAACGATCGATTGATCCGAGAGTCTTGGCAACCACGTCACAAAATCGTGGGCAACCGCTTCGTAAGTATGCAATCCGTCGATGTGTAACAGATCAATGGTATTGTCTTTGAACTGCGCATTCGCCTCGTCAAATGTCTGGCGCAGCAGTGAACAGGCTGGATAGCGGGCGGCTATGAACGTCCGCAAAGCTGGAAATACGGCTTCGCCGTCACTGTATCGGGCGTGATCGTCGCCCCGCCATGTGTCGACGCCGAAGCATCGCGTGTTTGTATGGAATCGGTCCGCAGCTTCGCACGCTGCAAGGAAACTCGTGCCCAAATCGACGCCCAGCTCGACAAACACGCGCGGTTTAGCAAGGCTAAAGACCAGAAACATGAAAGGAATGTGCCCCGTCCATGTCGACAGAGGTATGCACACTGGCAGTTCCAACAACGCATCGCGCCAGGCCGCTGGCAATTTGTTTTCAGCACCCGTCACTACTTATACCTCTGAGCATCGCGATACAGTTTGCCCCAATCCTCAGCCATTTTCATCGATGTGTAGTTTTCGAGAACGTAGCGCTGGATTCGGCTTAGATAATCTTTCCGGTCGGTCCACGGCCGCAACTTTTTAAGCACGGCAGTGAGTTCATCTTTTGAGCTGAACAGGAACGCATCTAAGCCGCACTTCGACAACACTCGTTCATAAGCAGGTGTCCGTGAGGCCACAACGGCAAGCCCCCTGTTTATTGCTAGAATCATTTTATTCTCTGACTTGAAATAAGTGCCTAAAGTAAAATCGAAAGGCACATGACTAACAACGCAAACATCAAACGACTGCAGTAGCGGGACAAAAGTCGACGGGTCGTATTCGTGGATCGTCAGCCAACCCGCATTGCCATAGAACTTGTTTTTGGTAATGACGTGATACTCGATCTGGCCGGATTTTTGTAATGCCTGCAGAGTGGCTTCATATTCGCCCATCGACTTCGGGTATGTTTCGGGATAGCCGAACCAAACGACTTTGGGCGGCCCATCGTGTGGCTGGCCCGCATAGGAATCTTGCAACTCGAAATCAATCGGATCGATTAGTACGTCGACGCGACGGTCAGTAAAAGCCGACAGAAAATTCCTCATCTCCGGCGTAGGAACCAAAAAGACGTCCACAAGCGAGGACCATGCACGAAGAACGGGAATGGAGGCGGGGAATACGTCGCCAACAAATAACATAACGACTGCAGTCCTTGCTTTTTTCTCCACACTAGAGAAAAGGGCAGAGCCAGGACCAATACTGACACGATGGCTATTCAGGCTATTAATGAGGATGGCGGTTGGAGTTTCCGCTTCTCCGAAGTTCACAAAGTCAAACTCGTCGGCTTTGTGGCGCGCTAAGGCGTCAATCTTCATTCTTTGCACTGCTTCGTGGGAATCGAATGGAGTCAACACCTCTATTATGCGCTTAGGCATGACGGTAGTTTCTCTCGACGCGACGATACCCTCGTTGTGCTTATGCTAGAATGTGAAAAATTACTCTGTAGACCCCCCGACCGTGGGCACAGCAGTTCCGCCCCGGAATTTCGGTTATCTAATTGGAAAAGAAGAAGTGGCGCAATAGCTGCGACGCGCCGGTGATCTACACGGTGCCCCTCGCAATGGACTGCGCGCTCGCGACCTTTGCCGGCGATCCACATCTCCTATCGACTTGGAGGTCCCACCCGTTTACGGTTGAGTGATCTCCGGGAATTCGTCGGAAGGTCGAGACGTGACCGAGCCGTTTTTTGTGTCGTGCACACGAGGCAGTAAGGAGGAAACCGACCTCTATCACTCGTTGCGCAAGCTTGGTGCTGATCGGTTCCATTTTTTCGAAGATAATCGAAGCGGACTGTCGCACTGTTACAACTCCGTGCTCGACGAGAAGCTCGCCGGGGATGGCGTCATTATTTTCGTTCACGACGATGTCGTTCTCGGTGATCTGTATATTCGCGAGAAGCTCGCTGGGGCGTTCGACGAGCTCGGCTACGCAATCGCCGGCTTGGCAGGAACCTCGGATTTCAAAATCAGTCCGTACCTGAACCCGACGACCTGGATGCAGCCGCCTCTGGAAGCCTGTTCGGGCGCTGTCGAGCATCAGCCGGCGGGACAGCCGGCCTCTATGGAAGCTTACGGCCCGGTGCCCAAGCGTTGTGTGGTGCTTGACGGCCTTTTCCTGGCCGTTGATCTCAAGAAGCTCGGATCGCTGCGCTTCGACGAGCAATTCCCTTTCCACTTTTACGATCTCGATTTTTGCTTGACCGCTCATCGGGCCGGGCTCGCGCTTGGCACGGTGAACATATACGTGACGCACAGATCGCACGGTAACCGCAGGTCCGATGAATTCAAGAAAGCGCAGGGACGATTTCATGCCAAATGGGGACCCGGACAATATCGGACGGACCTTCAGAATAGGACGCCCAGCGGAGCAAACATTCAAGCGACATCGCCGCAGCTAGCCCGCATTGGCCGAAACGAGCTATGCTACTGCGGCTCCGGGCGAAAATACAAACATTGCCACGGACGGTTTGCCTGACGAACTCGCGCGCAAAACGTTTGCATGCAACCTCACGGGCACGGAAAGGCCGCTATAAAGGCGCATGATGATGTTGACATCCGCCGCTACGTCTAGCTCCATTGTATTCGCAGTTTGCAGGATCGTTACAATTTGAACCTGGTCGACTGTATGAGGGGCAGATCGCTCGGACCTCTCGGCTG
>JASHVC010000098.1 GCA_030039655.1 Xanthobacteraceae bacterium
GACCGCCGGTATGTCGGCGACCGAGACTCACGAGACGATCCAGTTGCTGGAACGCATCGCCGCCGAACGCGGCCTGACATTGCTCTTCACCGAGCACGACATGGAGGTCGTGTTCTCCATTGCACAGAAGATCGCCGTGCTGCATCAGGGCCGCATCATTGCCGAGGGGAAACCCGAGGAAGTGCGAACCGATCCCGAAGTGCGGCGAGTCTATCTGGGACACGGGCTCACGCACGCGCAATGACAACAGCCCAACCATCGCTGCTCGCGATCGAGGAGTTGCAGGCCGCGTACGGTCTGTCGCGCGTCCTTTTTGGCGTTTCGCTGCAAGTGGACGCCGGCGAATGCGTGTGTCTGTTGGGCCGCAACGGCGTCGGTAAAACGACGACAATGCGTTCGGTCATGGGTTTCTTGCCGCCCGTCAGCGGCCGTATCTTATGGAAGGGCACCGACATCGCGGGCTGGTCGCCGCATCGCGTAGCGCGCGCCGGCATCGGCTTCGTACCCGAAGACCGGCGCATCTTTGCCGAGCTGACGGTGTGGGAAAACCTCGATGTCGCAACGCGCGCGGCGCGACGCTCGGGCAATTGGACGATCAACTCGGTCTACGAACTGTTTCCGGTGTTGCGCGAGTTGCGCGACCGTCGCGGCGGATTTTTGTCAGGTGGCGAACAGCAAATGTTGACCATCGCCCGCACGCTGTTGGGCAACCCTGAACTTCTGCTGCTCGACGAGCCGTCCGAGGGGCTCGCGCCGCTAGTCGTCGAGGCGCTGCTCCACAACATCCGCGCGCTGAAGGAACAGGGCGTGACGATCCTGCTGGCCGAACAAGGCGTCGACTTCTTACTGGCGCTCGCCGATCGTGTCTACATCCTCGAAAAAGGAGCGGTCCGCTATACCGGCGCGGCGGCCGGGCTACGCGACGATCAGGCACTGCGCGACCGCCTTTTGTCGCTTTAATAGGCGCTGTACGGCGGTGCTGCGCCACTTCGGCTTTCCCAGCAATTGACCGCAAACGATTGAATATGTTTGCGTATCTCGAAACGGCCGACGCCGTTAAATGGACCCATCAGCAAAATTGTGCCGGCACGCCGTTCTGGACTATAAGGCGACATAAGGCCGAGTCCGCTCGCGATCTCGGCCAACAAAACCTCGCAACGAGGACATGAGGGAAGAAATGCTCAGCCGTCGCTCAGCTCTTAAATCCGCACTTGCTGCACCAGCTCTCATGGCTGCCGGCCGGCTGAACTCGGCCGCGGCCGCGGTGACATTGAAAATCTCGCACCAATTTCCGGGAGGCACAATGGAGGAAGGTGACTTCCGCGATCGTCTGTGCCGGAAATTCGCGGCCGAACTGGAAAAGCGCACCAACGGCGCGATCACCGGGCAGGTGTATCCGAATTCATCGCTGATGAAGACCGTGGCGCAGTTCTCGGCGCTGCGCAAAGGCGCACTCGATGTCAGCCTCTACCCCATCTCCTACGCGGGCGGAGAATTTCCCGAGCTCAACATCGGATTGATGCCGGGCCTGGTAAGCTCCTATCCGCAAGGCGCCGCGTGGAAGACGTCGCCGATCGGGCAAAAATTCTCAGCGTTCCTTGCCGACAAGGGCGTCGTTATCCTCTGCTGGATTTGGCAGGCCGGCGGAGTTGCAAGCCGCGGTAATCCGATCGTGCAGCCTGATGACGCGAAGGGCCTGAAAATTCGCGGCGGCAGCCGGGAAATGGACGAGATGTTGCAGGCCGCCGGCGCCACGACTCTGTCGACGCCGTCGAATGAACTTTATGCCGCAATGCAGACCGGCGCTTGTGACGCCGCCATTACCTCTTCGACCAGCCTGATCTCCTTCCGGCTCGAAGAGGTGGCCAAGAGCCTGACCACTGGGCGCGGCAAGTCGTATTGGTTCATGCTCGAACCGCTGGTCATGTCGAAGCAGATTCTGGACGGGCTCCCCAAGGACCAGCAGGACATCATCGTGGCGCTCGGAGCCGAGCTGGAAAAGTTCGGCACCCAGGAGGCCATGGCTGACGACCAGAAGGTGGCCGACGTCTACGCCAAGAAAGGTGCCAAGGTCGCCGATCTCGACGAGGCGACCGTCGATAAGTGGCGCAACATCGCCCGCGGCACCGCGTGGAAGGATTACGCCGACAAGGGACCGCTGTCGGCCGAATTGCTTAAGCTCGCGGAGGACGTGCACGTATCCTGACCGTGCTAAAACGCGGTGATGGAATACGTAACGGAGAGCGGCGTTGCAGAAAAACCCCCGGAGTCCGATAAGGACACCGGGGGTATTTTTGGATTTCTGTTCACACACCTCAACCGCGTCATCGTCTTTGTGTCGTCTATCGCCATGGTGGTTGCGGCGCTGGTTCTCACCTACAGCGTCGTTACCCGTTATTTCCTGCATCTGTCGACCGATTGGCAGGACGAACTGTCCGTGTTCCTGATCATCGGCGCCGTGTTCATGTCCTCGGCGGCGATCCAGGCTCAGCGCGGTCACGTCGCCATCGAGGCGATCGTGGGCCTGCTTGGTAAGCGCGCCAACGCGATACGCCAAGTCGCGGTTGACATCGCCAGCATGACGTTCTGCGGCTACTTCGCCTGGAAGTCCTGGACGCTGCTCGCCGAGGCTTGGACGGAGAACTATCACTCCGAGTCGACCTGGGGGCCGCCGCTGTGGATCCCCTACTCGCTCATGTCGGTCGGCATGACGCTGCTGAGCCTTCAACTGCTGCTCCAGGTCATCGATGAGCTGGCGCGCCGGGCGCGGCCATGACCACGCTGTCCATCGGCCTTCTTTATGCGGCGGCCACTCTGGTCGTGATGTTCGCCGGCATGCCCATAGCCTTCGCGCTCGGCGCGGTGGCGACGCTGTTCATGATCGCGTTCATGCCGGCGTCCTCGGTCGATACGATTTCGCAAAACGTGTACGAGGAAATGGCCTCGATCACGTTGTTGTCGATTCCGTTGTTCATTCTCAAGGGCTCCGCCATCGGCCGCTCGCGCGCCGGCCAGGATCTCTACGGCGCTTTGCACGCCTGGATGCACCGCATCCCTGGCGGACTCGGCATCGCCAATGTTTTCGCCTGCGCGCTCTTTGCCGCGATGGCCGGCTCATCGCCGGCGACATGCTCGGCGATCGGTTCGGCAGGCATTCCGGAGATGCGCAAGCGCGGTTATTCCGGCGCCTTCGCGGCTGGCATCATCGCCGCCGGCGGCACCCTCGGCATCCTGCTGCCGCCGTCCATCACTATGATCTTGTACGCCGTCGCCGCCGAGCAATCGCTCGGCCGACTGTTTCTCGCCGCTATCGGCCCGGCGCTTCTGCTTGTCGTGCTGTTCGCCACCTATGCCATGTGGCAATTCCGCCGCGAATATCGCCAAGCGCAGGACATTTACCAGCGCACCGGCGTTCATTCGCAGCTGCTGCAGGAAGACAAGCTGACAACGCGCGAGAAGTTTGCACTGCTGCCGCGCGTGCTGCCGTTCGTCATTCTGCTGACCGGCGTGATGATCGCCCTCTATGGCGGCTATGCCACCCCATCGGAAACCGCCGGCCTCGGCGCCGTGCTCGCGCTCCTGCTCATCGCCGGCATCTATCACGTATGGACGGTCACCGAGCTCAAGCCGATCCTCATATCGACGCTTCGCGAATCGACCATGCTGATGCTCATCGTCGGCATGTCGCTGCTTTATTCCTATGTGATGAGCTATCTGCACATCAGTCAGTCGGCGGCGCAATCGATCGTCGACTGGCACCTCTCGCGCTGGGTACTGCTGTTCGCCATCCTGGTCTTCGTGGTGGTGCTCGGATTCTTCCTGCCACCGGTTTCCATCATTCTCATGACCGCTCCGATCATCCTGCCGCCGCTGCGCGCGGCTGGATTCGATCTCATCTGGTTCGGCGTCATCATGACGATCGTGATGGAGATGGGCCTCATTCACCCGCCGGTCGGACTTAATCTGTTCGTCATCCGCAATATTGCGCCTGACATTCCGCTGCGCGACGTGGTGTGGGGCACAATCCCGTTTGTCATACTGATGGTAATCGCCGTGGTCACCATGTGCTTCGTGCCCGGAATCGCCACCGCCTTCTCCGATCTGGTCATGGGACCGGGGCATTGATTATTCTGGCCTCGCTACCATCCAAAGGCTGCGAGCCGGTGGGACGACCTTTAGGTACCTACTTTGGACAAATCTCCCATTGCCGAACCGACTTCGAGCTGGCGTGAACTGAGCGAAGCGACGCCGTTCGGGCGATTTTGGCGCCTGCATATCCGCCTGTGTGCTTCGACAGCGTTCGGTATCGCGGTGGCGCTGGCACTGCTCGCCCTGCCCTGGCGCTCGGCAACGCGCATCCTCGTCGGCTGGGACTCGGGCGTCACTCTCTATCTGTTGCTGATCTCTCGGCTCATGGCGCACGAGTCAATCGCCACAATTCGTAAAAGAGCCGCGTTCGAAGACGAAGGCGCAATCGCCCTTCTGGTGCTCACGACGGCAGCAGCCATCGCCAGCCTCGCTGCCGTCGTCGCCGAACTCGGCGAATCGCCCACCGCGTACCAAGTCGCGCTGGGTATCGGCACAATTTTGCTGTCCTGGGGCTTCATGCACACCATTTTCGCCCTCCACTACGCCCACGAGTTCTATGGTGAGGGTGGCGACCACCGGATCGGCGGGCTCATCTTTCCCGGTGATGATCCGCCCGATTATTGGGACTTTCTGTACTATTCGCTGGTCGTCGCCATGACCGCGCAGGTCTCCGACGTACAAATTACCAGCAAGGTCATTCGGCGGCTGACCGCCGCGCATGGCGTCATTTCCTTCTTCTTCAACGTCACGGTGCTGGCGTTGACCGTGAACATCGTGTCCACGCTGATGCAAGTCGATCACTAACCGGATGCAACTCTTTCTAGAGAATTAGCCCGGACCGCTTATTGTGCATCAGAGTTGCCCCCACCGAATGGCGCGATATAGTCGCCTCGCGAATCGTTGGGGGTGACCAGCATGTTTCGTTTCGTTGCCGCGATTATCATTGCTTCGGCGATCACGCTGGACTGCGCGAACGCACAATCGGACCTCGTCAAACGCGGCGATTATCTGGTCAACGGGATTCTCACCTGCGGCAATTGCCACACGCCGAAGGGGCCGACCGGCGACATTATGGATAAGGCGTTTTCCGGCGGTCCGAGCTGGGACGAGCCGCCGTTCAAGGTGACCGCAGCAAACATCACCCCGGACAAGGAAACCGGCATCGGCAATTACACGGATGCCGAGCTCAAACAAGTATTGCGCAAAGGCATCAAACGGAATGGCGTCCCGGTGGCCATGGTCATGCCCAGCGGTTTCTATGAGATCATGACCGACCACGATCTCGACGCGGT
>JASHVC010000099.1 GCA_030039655.1 Xanthobacteraceae bacterium
CATCGTGCTCGGTTCGGTGCTGGAAGGGATTCCTGCCATCGTGCTGTTCGGGCCGCTCTTGTTCCCGATCGCCAAAGCCGTGGGCATCCATGAGGTGCACTATGCGATGGTGGTGATTCTGGCGATGGGGATAGGCTTGTTCGCTCCGCCATTCGGCGTCGGCTATTACGCGGCATGCGCAATCGGACGCGTCGAGCCGGCAGACGGCATCAGACCGATCTGGGGTTACATGCTGGCGCTGCTCGTCGGCACGATCATCGTCGCGGCCGTACCGTGGATCTCGATCGGCTTTCTGAAGTGATTTTAATGCACGGCTAATTGCAGCGGGACCACACCGCGTATGACGTGGCTCTGTGCGCTGGTATGCAAGGCCCGTCGGCACCCCTAGGGTCAGCACTCGCCCAACCATGGGGCTGTGTTATATGGGCTGCCTTTATAGGACGGGGGCCTGGCGGCTCGCGCCGCCCAGACCCTGCACCCTGGATTGGGAAATAACTGATGAAACCATTAGCCGTTGCTGTTGCGCTGTTCGGGCTGGTGACGCTGATCCAGCCCACCATCCAAGGAAATCTGCAAGGCGATCTTCTCGGCGTGACTGCCTTGATTTGCGCAGCCACGACCTCTATGTCGACCCGAATTTCGAGCTTCCTCAAAATATTTGTCGGCATTTTTTCAACAGAGACCATCGTATTCGGTTTAGCGGTGGTCGCCGTTCGCGCGGGAATGTGGCCGGCGTATTTTGTCGAGGAAAAGCCGCCGGAATCGCTGCCCCTCACCGTCGCGATTTTCTCGATCCTCGTCTACGTGGTGGCGCAGTTCGGCACGGTGCAGCAGATCATGCGCATCGCCGACCGGTATTTCAATGCGGCAGAACCCAACCAGGCCCGCATCTGGCCATTTCATCCGTTCACCGCGGTGGAGCGGCGCATCGCCGTGGCCATGGTGGTCTTTCTCGTGCTTATCAATCAGGCCGAGGTCGCCGTTCTCCTGCGGATAAATTTCTTTCAGGCCGCCTTTGGCGATGCGATTCAGAATCACGATGGCTCGACGTTCTGGGCACAGCTCCTCTTTGTCTTCACGCCCTACGCATTCATTTACGTGGCGATGACCGTCATCGAATTCTTTGTCACGTGGATGCTGATTAACCGCTGGCGCACTTGGCTAACCGACCATTTCGTCACGCGCTGGCTTAATCAGCACAACCATTATCGGATGAGTCTCGTTGCCGATCAGGAAGACAACCCTGATCAGCGCATTTCGGAGGATATCTTCCGCTTCATCAACGGCGGCTCCGATGGCTCCGTCGCTTCATACGGACTCTATGACTTCTCTATTCTCCTGATCTCGACTGTCACCACGCTGGTCTCGTTTTCCATCGTGTTATGGGACTTGTCCTCAAAGCTTACGTCCCCGGGTACCACCGTGATCGTGCCGGGATTTCTGTTCTGGGTCGCGCTGATCTATGCCGCCGCGGGGACGCTGATCACTCATCTGATCGGTCGCCCACTGATCAGCCTTTATTTTCGGCGCCAGCACATGGAAGCCGACTTCCGCTTCTCGCTCGCTCGCTTGCGCGAATATACCGAGCAGGTTGCGCTCCTAAACGGTGAGAGCGCGGAGAAGGCCATCCTCAAAGGGCGCTTCGCAGATCTCATCAGGAACTTCCTCGATGTCATCTTCCGGCGGATGAAGCTTGCGGCATTCACGGCTACTTTCGGTCAGATCTCGCCGATCATTCCTTTTATTGTTATCGCGCCGTTTTATTTCGTCCCCAATCCCACGTTCCTGCTCGGCACAATGACCCAGACCGCACAGGCGTTCGGTCAGGTGGCCGGTGCGCTGACCTTTTTCGTCACCTACTACACCTATCTTGCCGTCTTCAAATCCGTGGTCGATCGTCTTAGCTCGTTCGATGAAGCTATCGACCACGCACAGGCGCTTGTCGACGCGGGGCCGGCGCAAGTTGCCGCCGAGGCTGGCGCCAAGGACCTCGCCTTGGACGACGTCGATCTCAAGTTGCCCGAGGGAAGGCACATCGTCGACGTCAAACATCTCGATCTGACAAATGGCCAGAGCGTGGTGCTTTCCGGCCCGTCGGGCGCCGGCAAATCGACACTGTTCCGAGCGATCGCGGGACTTTGGCCCTATGGCGCAGGCCACATCCGGTTGCCTGAGGGCGCCCACGTCATGGTGGCGCCGCCGAAGCCATATATTCCTATCGGCACACTGCGCGCCGCCGTGACCTATCCGGCAGTGGGAGGTACGTATCCGGACGATCAAATCCGCAGCGCGCTTGTTGATGCCAACCTTGGCAAACTGGTGGGAGAGCTCGACCACGAGGAGGTATGGTCGCAGCGCTTGTCCAGCGGCGAGCAGCAGCGGCTGGCGATCGCGCGCGCGTTGCTGATGCGCCCAGACTGGCTGTTGCTCGACGAGTCCACGTCCGCCGTCGAAGAGAAGCTTGAGGCTGAACTTTATGGGGTGCTGGCGCAGCGCCTACCGAACACCACGATCATCTCCATCGGCCACCGCTCGACCTTGATACCGCTGCACCAGCGGCATCTCGAAATGACGCCGGAAGGCGATCACTACACGCTGCGCGATGCCGCGAAAGCCGAAGCGGCGGAGTAACTCAAGCCCAACCCTTGTTTACGACGGCAGCTCGCGCAGTAGCGGCTGCAGCTTTTCCTCGTGCGGGTGCCAGCGTCCGATCGAGCTCTGATAGATGGGCTGGCGCACCTGGGTCGCACTGGCGGTGCGGACCGATCGTTCGGTCTTATAGAAGGACAGACAGGCGTCGTCCCATTCGAGACCACAATGAGCGATGATGCGCCGCGCCTGGCCCTCGAGATCGCGGACGACATCCTCGTACTGTACTTCGAGCATGATCCCTTCCGGCAGCACATCGCGCCAGTGCGCCATCAGTTTGAGATAGGCGCTGTAATATCGCCCAAGCTCGGCGAGATCGTAGGTGAACTCGAGGGTTCCCGAAAACAGCAACGAAAAACAGGAGAACGCCGTGTCGCGTGCATCGCGGCAGGCATGAATGATACGGGCATTGGGCAGTGCCAAGTGAATAAGGCCCGCAAGGCTGAAATTGCCCGGCATTTTGTCGGTGATCCGCTCGGCGCCGGGCACCAGGCGCATCACCGCTTGCGTGTACTGTTTGCCGATTCGGTGCAGCTCTTCGCCCGATAGTCCCGGCACCGCTTCCGGAAACGCGGTGCCTTCAGCGCTGCGGATGCGCCCGGCAAGGTTCGCCATCTCTCGTAATTCGCCGGCGCCGAACACTTTCGGGTGGCTGGCGAGTATCTGCTCGATCAGCGTGGTGCCAGAGCGCGGCATGCCGACGATGAAGATGGGCGCGGCGGACGGATCACCGAGCCCGCCCTTGTCGCGCAGCATGTCGGCGGTGAAAACGTCGCGAATCCGCATGAGGCGCTGCAGCGCTCTCTCTTCGTCGTAGTTCACTTGCTGCCGTTTGAGCGCGTTGCCGCAAACAAGTTGCTCGAACGATCGCTTGTGATCGCCCACGTCGGCGAAGGCCTTGCCCAGCGCGAAATACAAATCGATCTGCTCTTCGCTGTCGAGTGCATCCATATGCTCGGCAAGGTCCTGCATCGCTGCGAAGTAATGGTCATCGGGCGAAAAACGCCGGACGCTCGACAGGTTCCAGAAGAAGCCGGCTTTCCGCGGTGCCAAGGCAATCGCCTTCTCGAAGGCTTCGCTCGCTTCCGCCGATTGTCCCAAGGCCACTAGCGCGCCGCCGAGACTGGAATAGATACCCGGATCGGAGGGATCGATGGCGAGCCCGCGGCGAAAATGTTCGATTGCCTCCTGGCTGCGGCCCAGCCGATGCACGGTGTTGCCGAGGCCGGTGTGGGCTTCGGCGCAAGAAGGCGAGGCGGCGAGCACCTTTTCGTATTGGGCGATCGCCTCATCGGTTCGATCGAGCCGATGCAGCGTATTGCCGAGCGCGGTGCGCGCCGCGGCGTCGTTCGGCAGGATCGCCAGGATTTTTTCGTAATACGCGGCCGCTTCGTCGTAGCGCTCCAGCACGCCAAGCGCATTGGCGAAGCTTCGATGAGCTTCGGCGTAAGACGGCCGCAGCGCGATGGCCGCTTGGTAGTGCGCGATCGCTTCGTCGTGGCGACCAAGCGCCGCCAGTGCGGTGCCGAGGTTATTCCGCGCCTCCGCATAATCCGGGTCGATAGCCAGCGCCTTCTGATAATGCGCCAACGCTTGTTCAGTGCGCCCGAGGCTTTGCAAGGTGTAGCCGAGATTGCTATGCGCTTCAGCAAAGTTGGGCCTCAGTGCGAGGGCTTTCTCGTAGCGGCGGACGGCGTCGTCGTGACGTTTCAGACCGGTCAGCGCCACCGCGAGATGAAGCTGTGCATCGGCAGAGCGCGGATCGACTTTCGCCGCGCGCCGGAGCAAAAGTTCCGCGTCCGCAAAGCGGCCTTGGTGCAAGCGAATGAGGCCGAGCCGGTACAGCGCGTCGAAGTGGCGGCCGTCAGCTTCGAGGACGGCACGATAGCGCTGCTCCGCTTCCCGCAGACGTCCTTGATCGTGCAGCACTGCAGCATCGCGGAATGTCTGCGCAACGCCGTGCGGATTGCGCGAGGGAAGCGGCGATGCGGCTCGACTGACCACGCCATGCTCACGCGATGAGTTCATATGTTCCGCCTGGGCGAGCAACGGGAACTGGCGCCAGTGCTGCTCATCGGCTCCTGTCAATTGTGACAGCGATATAGGATGCGCGTCGTGTCCGAAATGCAACACCCGAGTGGAATACCGGGACAAGTCGCCCTCGGGCGTTGCCAAGCTAAATCCCAAATGGTTTGAACCGCCAAGGGGCAGCGTCCAGTTCGATTCGTGGGAACACCGGGCACACCATGAAGAAGCTCCTGCTGGCCAGTGTTGCGGCTGGCGCGCTTGCGGCAGCCGGGTCTGCCCAAGCGGGTGATTTACCCGCGCCCGCGTATCCGCCTCCTCCTCCTGGTTATCCCTACGCGCCGCCTCCGCCGCCCCCGCCGCGTCCGTTCAGTTGGTCGGGCTGTTATGTAGGCGGTCACGTCGGCTGGGGTTGGAGCCGAACAAACTTCCAGGACCAAAACTCATCCTCGGGCCTTATCGACTCGTCGTTCCTGGGCCGCAGCGCCAGCGTCAATGGCAACGGTGGCATCTTCGGCGGACAACTAGGTTGCGACTTTGAATTGGGTAACAATTTTGTCTTCGGAATGTCCGGTTCCGCGGCTGGTACCACAATCACAGGAAGTGGCGTAGACCCATTTGCATTTGCGACTCTTCAGTCGAAGACTGATTTCTTGAGCGATCTGAGCCTTCGGGTGGGCTTCGATTGGGATCGAGTGCTCTTGTACGTCAAAGGCGGTGGGGCGCTGGCACATAGCCAATTTTCGTACGCAGGTACAGGTCCGTTCGTCGGCTTTGATAGCAGCACCAGCAATACTCCTTTTGGCATGCTTGCCGGTGTCGGCATCGAGTGGTCCTTTGCGCGGAATTGGTCGGCGTTCGTCGAATACGACCATTACTTTTTTTCTCCAGATACTGTGACGTTTAACTTTCCCGGAACTGGAAATTTTCTGGTCAATGTCAGCCAGAATATCGATGCGGTCAAAGGCGGTATAAATCTGCGGCTGAATTTTGGGCCGTAGCTGCACGCGCTGCGCTTTGAACGATTCCTTCAGTCTTTAGAGGCGCATGGTGCCGACCGCGATGCGCGCGTGAAGCGCTGCATCGAGCCGCACGAACGATTGGCTTTCCGGCTCAGCGAAATAGATTGCGTCTGGTGTCGCGGCAGGATCGTAGCCCTGGCGCTGCAACTCATGCTTGGCGTGCTTGAAGGTGGCGGTCGCGTCGATGGTGTCGCGCAGGCGCAGGAACAGCGGCTGGGCATAAGCCGGCAACCGGCTCGCCAGATGCTTGCGCAATTGGGCAAAGTCGAGCGGACCGTCGGCGACGATCGCCGCCATACCGGCGGCGCCTTCGGTGCCAGGCACGGTGACGCCGTACACCGTCGCCTCTGAAATCCCGGGGAACGCCGTGATCGCGGCAGCGACCTCCGTGGTCGCCACATTTTCGCCCTTCCAGCGGAAGGTGTCGCCGATGCGGTCGACGAAATAGAAGAAGCCGCCAGAGTCCTTGCGCATGAGATCGCCGGTGCGGTACCAGGCGTCGCCCTTGTCGAACACGTTGCGCAGGATCTTGCGCTCCGACTCCTTCTCGCTCGTGTAGCCCTCAAAGGCGCCCCCGGCGCCGTCCCCGATGCGTCCGATAGCCTCGCCGGGTTCGTCCGTTGCGCAGCGGATGCAGAAGCCATCAGCGTCGCGCGCCGGCTCCCCGGCAACGTGATCGAATTGCACCAGGGCCAGTGGGAAGCGATGGGTGAGAAACGAGGGCAGGCGGCCAATGGCGCCGACCTTCCCCTCAACGTTGTAGAGCGAGAAGTTGCCTTCGGTCGCGGCGTAATACTCCAGAACGCGGGGAATCTGAAACCGGGTCTGAAATTGCTCCCAGACGTCGGGGCGCAGTCCGTTGCCGCAACATAGCCGTAGTCTATGGGCGCGCTCGAGCGGATGCTCGGCCGCGTTCACCAGGTATCGGCACAATTCGCCGATATATTGGAACAGGGTGCAATCCCATTCGCGGACGTCGTTCCAGAAGTTATGCACGGAAAATTTGTCGCGGAGGACCACCGAGCCGCCATTGACCAGCGCCGCCCCAGTCGCCACCACGCCGCCCACCGAGTGGTACATCGGCAGACAGTCATACATGCGGTCATCCGGGCCGGTGTTTATGAGTCCGGCGAACCAAAAGCTCCACTGCAGCACCCGATGATGGCTCGTGTTGGCTGCTTTCGGCAGACCTGTGGTGCCAGAGGTGTAGATGGCGAGCGCGCGGTCGGCGATGGTTACGCCGCGCCGTTCGTGAACCCCAAGCCGCTCCGGAGAATATCGTTCTACGTCGCGATCAATGCGCGGAAATTCAATGCCGGTGGCATCGCCGTCATGCACCCAGATCTTGGGCCGCGTAGAAAGACACGCGGCTGCTGACTGATATTGCTCGAAAAGTTCCGCGGCGACGATGAGATGCTTGGGTGCGACGATATCGATGCAATGAGCGAGCGCCTGACCGCGCAGATTGGTATTGAGCAGCGCAACGATGCCGCCGACGCTGGTAATACCGAGCCAAATCGCCATGTATTCGGGCCGATTTGGCATCAAAAGCCCGACTGTTTCGCCTCTGGCGAGGTTTTCGCCCAGTGCCCAGCGCGCGTAGCGGTTGGCGCGACCGGCGAGTTGCCCGTAGTTCAGACGTTCGCGGGCGGATACCAGCGCCGGGGCGTCGCCGCGCGCCGCTGCAGCCTCCTCGATCGCATCGAGGAGAAGGCGTTTCGGGTCACGGATTATCGGTGCGGTCGCTTCAAGCGCTCGGACCCAGTCGCGCAACGCAGAGTCTTTGCCGCCAGTGTTCCGCGTTGCTGGACCCATTTCGATGACACTCATGTGTAATGTTCGTCGCTAATGGAAGTCCCAACTTTAACATTAAATAAAATTTGCAAAGGCACGGCTGGTAATTAAGGTTATTCCATCGAATTCGCCGGAGTTGTGTAGTACGTCGCGCGCGTCATGGATTAAAAGATACAAGCTGCTTACAATTATACGCGTTGCGTCATCTGGCGGGTAAGTATGAAACGCGAAACGTTGGCCGTACACGGAGGCTACGAAACCGATCCGACGACTAAGGCCGTCGCGGTGCCGATTTATCAGACCGTGGCCTATGAGTTCGAGAGCGCTGACCACGGTGCGGCGTTGTTTAATCTTGAAGTTCCTGGTTACCGCTACAGCCGCATCAGCAATCCGACCACCGAAGTGCTTGAGCGCCGCGTCGCCGCCTTGGAAGGCGGTATCGACTCGCTGTGCGTGAGCACCGGGCAAGCCGCACTGAACTACGCGGTGCTCAATCTTTGCGAAATGGGCAACAATATCGTTTCGGTGCCGCAACTCTACGGCACGACCTATACGCTGTTCGCGCACATTCTGCCGGGGCAGGGCATCGGCGTGCGCTTTGCCGAATCCGACGGGCCCGACGACATCGAGAAGCTGATCGACGAGAACACCCGCGGCGTTTTCTGCGAGAGCGTCGGCAATCCGGCTGGTAACATCTGCGACATCGAGGCGCTGGCTGTTGTGGCCAAGCGGCACGGCATTCCGCTCGTCGTCGACAACACGGTGGCGAGCCCGATCATGCTGCGGCCGATCGAATACGGTGCCGACGTCATCGTGCATTCACTGACTAAGTTCATGGGCGGACATGGCACCACGCTTGGCGGCGCCATCGTCGACAGCGGGCGCTTTCCCTGGAAGGAGCACGGGCGGCGCTTCCGCATATTCAACGAGCCCGACGCGTCCTATCACGGCTTGATCTATACTGAGCATTTCGGCGAACGCGCCTACATTGCCCGCTGCCGCAGCGTCTATCAGCGCGCGACCGGTGCCGTGATCTCGCCGCTCTCCTCGTTCCTGCTGCTGCAGGGCATCGAGACGGTGGCGCTGCGTGTCGAGCGTCACGTCGAGAATGCGCGCCGCGTTGCCGAATTCCTGCGCGACGATCCGCGCGTCGCCTGGGTCAACTACGCGGGCTTCCCCGACAATCCCTACCACGCGCTGGCGCAGAAATATCTCGGCGGCCGCTCCTGCTCGCTGATGACATTCGGCATCGTGGGCGGACTGGA
>JASHVC010000100.1 GCA_030039655.1 Xanthobacteraceae bacterium
AGCGCGCGCCTGACGGCCTCCGCAGCCGGAATTTGCGCCGGCGCCGGGTCGATAACCTTCACCAGCGATTTCCGCCCGGCTTCCGCATCCATCGCCTGGCCAAACAGTTTGGCCGGCAGATCGAGGTACACGCCGCCGGGGCGGCCCGAGACCGCCGCGCGGATCGCGCGCGCAACCCCAATGCCGATGTCCGCGGCGTGGAGAATGCGATACGCCGCCTTGCACATGGGCTTCGCAATTGCGAGCTGATCCATCTCCTCGTAGTCGCCCTGCTGCAAATCTACAATCTCGCGTTCCGACGAGCCGGAAATCAGGATCATCGGAAAGCAGTTGGTGGTGGCATGGGCGAGCGCGGTCAGGCCATTCAGAAAACCGGGCGCCGACACCGTGAGGCAAATACCGGGCTTCTTGGTCAGGAAGCCGGCGATGGATGCCGCGTAGCCGGCATTCTGTTCGTGACGGAACGAGAGAACCCGGATGCCGGCGGCCTGCGCCATGCGGCCAAAATCAGTGATCGGAATGCCGGGGACGCCGTAGATGGTGCTGACGCCGTTGAGCTTGAGCGCGTCGATGATGAGATGAAAGCCGTCAGTCAGCTCACGCTCCGCTTCGGCTGCGGGCGCTTCCATTTTCACTGCTGCATCAGCCATGGCGACCTCCCAAGAAAGTTTGTCTTCTTCATTTCAATCCAAATAGTCGGCGTACTTGGCCACGTGCTCAGCAAGGCCGAGCGCGTGGTCGCGCACTAAGCTTTCCGCGCGAACCGTGTCGCGCGCCTCCAGCGCTTCGATGATGTGCATGTGATCACGGATCGAACGGTCGGCGCGATCTTGCTCGCCGATCGTCTTTCTGCGGATCATTCGCATATGCGTAAACAGGTTCTCAGCAAGATTGATGAGCGCATCGTTGCGACTCATGCGGATGATGGTTTGATGGAATTCGATGTTGACGTCGGAATATTCGTCGAGATGAGCACGCAGCGCGCCATTCTCAAACGTCGCGAACATGCGCCGCAGCGAGGCAATCTCGTCGTCGCTCGCTTCTTTGGTAATCAGCCGTGCCGCCATGCTTTCGAGCGCTGCCCACGCCGTGATCAATTCGATCACCTCGCGCCTGCTCTTGCGCACCACATACACGCCGCGGCGCGGCTCCGACCGCACGAAGCCTTCGCGCTCAAGCTGCGCCATGGCTTCGCGTACCGGCGTGCGGCTTATGCCGAATTCCTGCGCCAAGCGCCTTTCGTCGAGCCTGATCTCGGTACGGCTGCCATAGACGTCCATGGCCGCGATGGCGTTCTTGAGCGCCGTATAGGCCTGCCGCTTGAAGCTTTCCGGACTGGCCAGGGGGTCGACTGCGAGCCGCCGCTCCCGCAGGCGGTGGCTGAGTTCAGGGGGCCGACGAACGATGGAAAGGCTTGAAGTCATTATGGTATACATTATTCCAGTAGGCTGGGCGCAAGCAAGCTGCAGCCCCTTCGGCAGCTTCTTGCCAAAGGCAAGCCGGCACCCTTGGAACCGGTTCCCCTCTGTGGCGCTACTTTAGTCCGAAGGGCCACCGACGCAGGTCGTCAGGCCTTCGTCAGCTGCCTAGTCCGCATAGGTTTGAGCACGAACAGGGCGAGCGCAACCACGACGAAGTTCATGATCGCGGTCACCACGAACACCATGTGCCAGCTTCCTGACGCGTCCTTGACGACGTTGGCGAGCGGGACAAGAAACGCGGACGCCCCCTTGGCGGTATAGAGCAAACTCAGATTAACGGTCGCGAATTTGGTCCCAAAAGTGTCCGTGCAAGTCGACGGGAACAGGCTGAAAATTTCGCCCCAGGTCAGGAAGATGAGGCCCGCGAAGACCACGAACGCCCATGGCGCGTGACCGAGCGACCCCAGCAGCCAGTAGGAAACTCCGCCCAAGCCGAAGGCAATCGCCATGGTGTATTCGCGCCCGATGTTATCGGAGATCCAACCAAACAGTGGGCGTGCTCCGCCATTGCAGAGATTGTCTATGATCCCGGCGAGCGGCAGCGTCGCAAGCCCGAACATGAGCACAACGTTTGCGACGTTGAAGTCCTTGGCAATTGGCGCAAGCTGCGCCGTGGCCATCAGGCCGCTCGCCGACACCATCACAAACATAATGTAAAGCAGCCAGAAAACCGGCGTGCTCAACACCTGTATGGGCGTATAGTTTCGCGTTGTCTGGGCGACTTTCGACGCCGCAGTCCCGACTATCTCACCCGGATCAGGTGCCCGCAGCAGCCAAGCCAGAATGAACACAAGGCCGCCCTGGATAAGACCGAACCAGAAGAACGCGGCCTGATAGCCGGAAGAGCTGATTACTTGGATGATAGGGATGACCGTGAGCGCGGTACCGGCGCCATAACCGGCGGCGGTGAGGCCGACCGCCAGGCCGCGCCGATCGGGAAACCACTTGACAGCCTGACCGACGCAGGTCGCATACACAGCGCCGCCGCCAGTGCCGCCGACCACGGCGCCGAGGTACAGCATTTCCAGCGAATTGGCGCGCGAATTGATAATCCAACCGAGGGCGACCATGATCCCGCCGAAGCCAACAACCAGCTTCGCTCCGACCCGAGGGCCGAGCGTATCCACGATCCATCCTTCGATCGGCGTGAGCCAAGTCTCCAGCGCAATGAAGATGCTGAACGCAAACTGGATGGACGCGAGCGACCAGTCGTGATGGGCCTGGTTGATCGGATTGACGAAGAAAGTCCAGCCATATTGCAGGTTGGCGATCAACACCATGCATAGGATGCAAAGGATCAATTGAGTCCAGCGTGTCGCAGAAGTTGCTACGGTCCCAGACTCAACCGTTGTCGTTGCGCTCGTCATTGTTTTCCGTCCCTAAGAAATTATATTTATGTTGATGCAGCTTAGAACAAATCCGACGCATTGGCGAGATTGTTGCTTACAAGCCCGTGACGGCTAATAGTCGCAATTGTGGGACGGTCGTCAGGCGAAACGCCAATACGCGAAATAAGGGAACGCTCAAGAAAATCAACTGTGTGCAACGCAGCATCGCCGTTGGGGACCCATCCGGCCCCTCACGCGTTGCTCGCCAAAGGAGCGTTCTATGACAGCGAATGTCCGTACTTTCTCGTTAGTCGTATTTCTATTGCTTTGCAGCGCGGCCGGAGCGGCTGCGCAAATGATCGAGCCTGACGAAGCAATCGGAGCAAAGGGCGGCATCACCCAGAAGCTGGCACTCACTGCGGCACAGAGGAGCGCGATCTATAACGCGGCGGTTCGGCAAAAAGTGCCCACCACAAGCCGCGGCATTACCCCCATTGTGGGCTCGCCGGTACTTCCATCTGTTCCGCTCTTCGATCTGCCCAGCGCCACAAACGTCGAGGCCGCACAAATCAGGTTCCTCAAATACGCCATGGTGGAAGATGATGTTGTAGTGGTCGATCCGATCCGGATGCGAGTCGTTGACGTCATCCACGGCGGAGCGACACCCTGAGACTGGCGATGGCTTCGCGCAGCACGGGGCCTGACATCATCGCGGCGACGGATTGACGTCCCATCGTCACGTTCGGCGCAAAACGTTCACACCGGATGGCGAGCCAACAAGCGCAACATGATGACTCCGCAGCAAGGCGCCGCGCACGCGATTCCCGCCGAGACATCTCCCGAGGGCCAATTCTACATCACCGCCACGCAGGCAGCCGGCAGGCCACCGCGCACGCTGAAATACGGCGATACGTTCGTGGTTCTCGACAGCCGCGGCGACATCGCTGCGGCATCGGGACGATCTGCCGGATTGTTTCATCTGGATACGCGGTACCTTTCACGCCTCGAGTTGCTGGTGAACGGCGCGCCACCACTGTTGCTTGGTTCCAATCTGCGTGACGACAACTCGGCACTGTTCGTCGATCTCACCAATCCCGATCTGATTTCCGACCAGCGCATCCTTCTGGAGAAAGACAGCGTGCACATCCTGCGCACGGTCTTTCTCTGGCGCGGGACGGCTTATCAGCGGCTGCGGTTGCGCAACTACGGCGACCGAACCATTGAGTTGCCGCTGTCGATCCTGTTCGAAAACGACTTTGCCGACCTGTTTGAAGTACGCGGAGCCCACCGCGAACGCCGCGGTACCGCCACCCAGCAGCTTCGGGGCAACGATCAGGTTGTACTGAGCTATTACGGGCTCGATAACAAGCTGCGCCGCACGACCCTGACCTTCGATCCGCCGCCGGAGCGGCTCTCGACCACAAGCGCCCTGTATAATGTGCGGCTCGATCCCGGCGAGACCAAGCGGATTTTCCTCGCCGTCAGCTGCGACGCAGCACAGCCCCGTCCGGTGCCGTTCCTTCCCGGTCTTATTGCTGCGCGCCGCGAGCTCCGCCAGTCAGCGCGCGATCAAACGTCGGTCGAGACCTCAAACGATCGCTTCAACGAAATGCTTTGCCGATCAGCCGCTGATCTCGCGATGCTGATGACTGACACGCCGCAGGGCCGCTATCCGTACGCGGGCATCCCCTGGTTCTCGACGACATTTGGCCGCGATGGCCTTATCACGGCGCTGCAGATGCTGTGGTGGAGTCCCAATGTCGCGCGCGGCGTATTGCGCCGTCTTGCAGCGTATCAGGCCAAAGAAACCGATCCGCTTGCCGACGCCCAGCCAGGAAAAATTCTCCACGAAATGCGCGGCGGCGAGATGGCGGCGCTGCGTGAGGTGCCGTTCGGCTTGTACTATGGCAGCGTCGATTCCACGCCGCTGTTTGTACTTCTCGCGGGCTTTTATGCCGAGCGCACCGGCGACACCGAAACCATCGCGGCGCTGTGGCCTAACATCGAAGCGGCGCTCGAATGGATCGACGGCCCAGGCGATCCCGACCGCGACGGTTTCGTCGAATACATGCGCGCCACCGAGCAAGGTCTGGCCAATCAGGGATGGAAGGATTCGTACGACGCGATCTTCCATGCCGACGGCCGCTTGGCCGAGGGCGAGATCGCGCTGGCCGAGGTCCAGGGATATGTGTACGCCGCCAAGCGGATGGCAGCGTGTTGCGCGCGCCGGTTGGGACACACCGAAACGGCGCACAAGCTTGATGAGGAAGCGCAACACCTGGCCGAGCGTTTCGAGGCTGCGTTCTGGTGCCCCGACATCGAAACCTACGCCATAGCGCTCGACGGAGACAAAAATCCTTGCCACGTGCGTACTTCAAATGCCGGACAGGTTCTGTTCACCGGCATCGCCTCAGCCGATCGCGCTGCGCGCGTGGCCCGCAGTCTGTTGCAGCCACACTTTTTCTCGGGGTGGGGCATTCGCACGGTGGCGGCGGGCGAGGCACGCTACAATCCGATGTCGTACCACAACGGCTCGATCTGGCCGCACGACAATGCACTCATCGCGCTGGGTTTGGCGCGCTACGGACAAAAGCAAGCGATCTCGACTTTGTTCGAGGGATTGTTCCGCGCCGGCACCTACATGGACCTGCGGCGTCTGCCCGAACTGTTCTGCGGCTTCCAACTGCAACACGGGCACGGCCCAACGCTCTATCCCGTGGCCTGCGCGCCGCAGGCTTGGGCCAGCGCGGCCCCATTCACGCTGCTTGAGGCTTCGCTAGGGCTGCAATTTGATCCGTTCAAAGGCGAAATTCGGTTGTGCAACCCGCAACTGCCGCCGTTTCTCGACGAGGTGATCCTGCGTAATCTGCGGCTCGACTCGTCCAGTGTGGACTTAAGGGTGCGCCGTCATAAGGACACCGTCTCCCTCGATACTCCCCGGATCAGTGGGGGTATCCAGGTGTCGGTCGTTTTCTCCTCGTAAATCGAGGAATTCGGTGATCGACGGGGTCCTGGCCGGTATGTTCGCCCGGAACCAACGGAACTCGCCTCGGCTTAGTGGTGCGGGAACTTCATCGGAACCGGCGGAGGCCGTCATGGGCGGACATCGACGAACGGCGGCAACGATAAATTTGCCCTGCGCGTTCGTCGTTGCCATCGCCTGGGGGCTGACCGGGAACGCCGCCACGGCCCAGACGCCCAGTCCGGCACCGGCCACCCCAGCACCAGTTGCTCCTGCGCCAACTGCTCCCGCTCCCGCCGCACCGACTCCGCCCGCTCAGCAGCAAGCAACGCCGGAGGTCAAGGCTCTCCCCGACCATGAGGTCGAAGGCGTCCTCGGGAAAGAAGTGGTCAGCGCCACCAACGAAAACATGGGCCGCATCGTGGATGTGCTGGTCGATCACGCCGGAAAGGTGCGAGCCGCGGTCATCGATTTCGGCGGATTTCTCGGCGTCGGCAGCCGCAAGATTGCGGTGGATTGGGGCGCGTTGCACTTTCCCCCGCCAGGCAAGCAAGACACACATATCGCGCTGGAATTCACCCGCGACCAGGTGAAAGCCGCTCCTGAGTATCAGGACGGCAAGCCTGTCGTCATCCTCAGCGCGCTGGGCAAGGCCGAACCTTTGCCATTGCCTTTCGCCGATTAATCAAAATTTGTGGAGACGGACTCTGACCGGGAATCCACTACGCCGCGCGCGCGATTGGCCTCACTCGCAAGAGCCGCTTGCGAGCGACCAAGCAGCGTCCGCGACGCCGGAGGATCTAGTGCCCGCGCCGATGCCGAATCAGGAACACGACGAACCGCCGCTGACTCCGTCGCGGAGGAGCCTGCGTGGCCTAGATTGGTTCGTGTTTTTTGTTGCCGACGTGCAGACCGGATTTGGACCGTTCGTGTCGGTCTATCTGACCGCCCAGCGATGGACGCAGGTTGACATCGGTCTCGCGCTTTCGGCCGCGGGCTTCGTTTCGCTGGTAGGGCAGATGCCCGGCGGCGCGCTGGTTGACTCGGCTCGCTCGGAGCGCTCGGTCGCGGCCGTTGCGGTAGCACTCATCTGCATCAGCGCTCTTGCCTATGCGGCGTGGCCGATTTTTCCTGTCGTGCTTTCGGCCTCGATCCTGCACGCGATGGCAAGCTGTGTGCTCGGACCGGCAATCGCGGCTATCAGCCTCGGTCTTGTCGGGCACGCGGTGATCGGCGAGCGATTTGGACGCAACGCCCGCTTCGCGTCCATTGGCAATGGCTTGGCGGCGGCCGCAATGGGCACCATCGGTTATTTGGTTTCCGCGCGCGCGGTTTTCATCGTCACCGTCTTGTTGCTCGGACCGGCGCTATTGGTGCTCCGTCTGATTTCGCCCACGGAAATCGATGCCGAACGGGCGCACGGCTCGCCGCCGCCACGGCAGAAAAGACAGCGGATCAAACCGGGCGATCTCATGCGCAATAAGCCGCTATTGATCTTTGCCGGCTGCCTGTTGCTGTTCCACCTCGCCAATGCGGCCATGCTGCCACTGATGGGCAGCGTGCTGACCATGCGCTCAAGCAGCAATTGGGCGGAGATTTTGATCGCTGCCTGCATCGTTGTTCCACAGATCGTGGTGGCAGCCCTATCGCCGTGGGTCGGAAGCCGCGCACAGATTTGGGGGCGCCGGCCGCTTCTGCTCATTGCTTTTGCGGCGCTCCCCATACGCGGCCTGCTGTTCGCCGTGGTGGGAAACCCGGTGCTGCTCGTCGCCGTTCAGCTTTTTGACGGAATCACCGCCGCCGTTTTTGCCGTGATGGTCCCGCTGATCGTCGCCGACCTCACACGCGACACCGGCCATTTCAATCTCGGCCAAGGCATCATCGGCACCTGCGTGGGCATCGGGGCTTCGATCAGTGCAACCCTGGCCGGCTTCCTGACTGACCGTTACGGCAGCCCGTGGGCCTTTGCCGGACTGGCGGTTATCGCCTTTGCCGGCTTAGCGGCCGTGTATTTGCTGATGCCGGAGACAAAACCGGCCGAGGAACCAAAGACAACGCCGACCGAGGAATCCGAGTAGGCCCGGCGCTCCGGCTCGACGCGCCCATTATCGACCCGCGCATCATCGCGCGGGTCTCCGGCTACCAAGAAAGAGTTACAATGCAGGCGCGTCGTCAGCGACCAGCCGCAGTTGCGGTGTCAGACGGTCGGCCAGGCTGCGATAGACGGCGAGATAATCCTGCGCCATGCGGCGCGCGGTGAAACGCTTCTCGAACTGCTTGCGAATCGCCGCACGCGACAATTGCCCCAAGCGGTCCACCGCTCCGATAGCGCCGGCCTCGTCCTCAACGATAAATCCGCTGATGCCGTCATCGATTACTTCCGGGGCCGAGCCGCGGTTGTAGGCGATCACCGGCGTGCCACAGGCCATGGCCTCGATCATCACCAGGCCGAATGGCTCCGGCCAATCGATGGGGACAAGCAGCACGATAGCACCGCCGAGGAAATCCGCTTTCTCCCGGTCGCTGATCTCGCCGATGAATTCGACGTTTGATGCCGCCTTGATCTGCGGATGTATTTTCTCGTCAAAATATTCGCGATCGGCCCGATCAACCTTCGCCGCGACCTTCAGCGGCATGCCGCAATGCTGCGCGATGCGGATGGCGCGATCGATGCCCTTCTCCGGAGCGATGCGGCCGAGGAATGCGAAGTAAGACGGCTTGACCGGCTTCGGTTCCAACAGCTTCTCCGGCAAGCCGTGGTACACCGTACGCACCCAGTTCGCCTGCGGCAGCGGCCGGCGCTGTGCGTTGGAGATCGACACAACAGGAATCGTCGAGAATGTATCGAACACCGGCTGGTGTTCGGGCAGGTCGAGCCGGCCGTGCAACGTCGTCACGAACGGCGTCGCCTGACGTGAGAACAGCGAGAACGGATAATAGTCGAGGTGGCAGTGCAGGATGTCGAAATCAGCCGCCTGCCGGTACACACGCTCGAGCATCATCATGTGGAGCGCGTTGGGATCTCGCACCGAGCCGTCGAGTCGCAGAGCGCGGGGCCATGCCGCCTCGAGTCGCGCCGACGTCACTGAGTCGCCGCTGGCAAAAAGCGTGACCTCGTGGCCAAGGGCAATCAGCTCTTCGGTGAGCCACGACACGACCCGCTCAGTGCCGCCATAAAGCTTGGGCGGAATCGCTTCGGTCAACGGGGCAATCTGAGCAATGTGCATCGAATCATCCTCTCTCCATGGTTCCAGCACAGAACCCTTAACGTCAGAGATGGCAAAAATTTCGACGAAACCAGAACAACTTATTTTTTGATCAGCCCCGGGAACTTTTTGCCCGCTGCCGCGTCTACACTATCGCCTCAGAGTGAACACTAACCCGCCCCAATGAATGTCCGATCGTCTAGCAAATGTGCATCGAGCGACGATGAAAACGGCCGGATTTCGCGTGAGGGCAGTACTGGACACCCGTCAGGCTCACAACATTTCCGAAAAGTCATGATTTGGGCGGAAATTTTTCGCGCTCCCGGCGTTGTCGTGCCGGAGGATGACTTCCTGCTGGGGGGGACCAGCGCTTCTACGAGCGGAGATCAAAGAAGCATGGCCGATCTTTATACTTACGCAAGCCGCCCATTCTCGTTCATCTTGCATTACCTGCGCCAGCGCCCGGTTTCGCATCTGGTGATTTTTGCCGCGGTGCTCGGCGCCGTAAGCTGTTCGGTTGGCACCCAATACGGCGTCAAGTTTCTGGTCGACACGCTGTCGCGCGGGGCCGGCGCTGACGTATGGACGGCGTTCTTCGTGCTCGGCTCGTTCATCGCCGCCG
>JASHVC010000101.1 GCA_030039655.1 Xanthobacteraceae bacterium
AGCAAATTAAAGCGCTTAGCGGCAGCCCTTGCGCAAGACGTTGCGCAATGAGTGTGACTCTGGTGCAACGCAAACTACAAAAACGAAGCGTCAGGCTGTCGCGCGCTTCTCCCGTAGGCCCATGCGCTGCAGTCGGCCGATGACCTCGTCGCAGAAGTAGGGCAACTCATTGATGTAATTGACGAGCGAGATGCCGACGCCGGTTAGCCCAGCCTTGGCGAGATCGGCGAGCTGGCTGGCGACGTAGTCAGGATCGCCGACGATGGGCAGGCCGCCCATGCCCTGCGCATATTGGCTTCGCTTGAGCAAAAACTCCTGCATCGGCACGGTCTGTGGCGAAATGTTCTTCAGCGCCAGAATGCCGTCCACGGCCGACCAGTCGGCGCGCTCGACGATGCAGTGGTGGAAATACTCTTCGGCTTCTTTCTTCGTCGGCTTGCAGGTGACGACGCCGACCGTATAGCAGCCGATTTCGCGCCCCTGGGCGCGCGCCGCATCCTGGGCGGAACGGACTTTTTGTTGCGTGTCCTCCAGCGAAGTGCGCGAAGCCTGCAGAAAGAAGGCGTCGCAATTTTTCACCGCGAACGCCTGGCCGGTCGCCGACGCACCGGCATTCATGATCACCGGCCGGGTGCCGCTGAACGGCTTCGGCTTACCGCGGATGCCTTTCATGTCGAGGTATTTGCCCTTGTAGTCGAAGTTGTCGCGGTCGGACCAGATCATCTTGATGACGTCGATCCATTCCTGCGCGTAGTCGTAGCGGCGCTCATGCTCGCGCTGCTCGACGCCGAACATGTCGAACTCGCCTTCGTTCCAGCCGACCACGATGTTGAGCCCGAACCGCCCCTCGCCGATGTGGTCGGCGGTGACCATTTCCTTCGCCGCCACCACCGGATTGAAGATCGGCGCGTGCACGGTGCCGAACACGGTGATGCGCTTGGTCGTGGCCAGAAGCCCGGTCGCCCAGGTGATGGTCTCCAACGTCGTGCCCTGGTAATCGGTGTCGCCGCCATAGCCCTTCCAGCGCCCGATCGGCAGCAGGAAATCGATGCCGGCCTCGTCCGACATCTGCGCCAGCCGCTTGTTGTCCGGCCAATTGCCCGACCAGCGCTCTGGCACCAAGGTTACGGCGCGGCCGGACGAGCAGTTGGGCCCGAACAGTCCGATCTGCAGTTTGTTGTTGCCATGCATGGCACGGCGCGCCGCAAGCGACGCGTCGCGCGCGGATGTTTCTCGGACGGATTCTTGGGCGGTTCCTCGGAGACCGTGCACTTTATTTTCCTCGCCTGACTGGCTCTGAGCCATATTACCGGCATAGCCATTACGTTGTCATCGTCCGCCAATTACGGCTCGTTGAGCGCGGCACGCACGCGCCCCACCACGTCAGCAGGCGTGCGCTCAAGCTCGCCGATGGCAGCCTGCACCCGCTCGCCGGTCAGCGGGTCGACCGCGAAGCCGATTTTGGCGACCTCCGCCGCGAAGCCGTCATCCTTCATGGTCGCATCAAACGCGCGGCGCAGCGCCTCGACCCGATCGGCGGGCACATCAGGCGGCAGGAAATAGGGCCGGCCATATTCGGTGCGGCCGAACAGCATGGCCAGCGCCTGCCGATCGGCCTCAGCCTTGGCGAGATCGATCATGAGCGGCACGTCGGGAAGGATGCGGCTGCGCGTCAGGCCAAACTGCGCGATCACGTTGATCTTCTTTTGCGCGATCCATTGCGGCACCTGCGCGTTGAGCGCGAACCAGCCGAAGCCGATGATGCCCTCGACCTCGCCGTGCTCCAGCGCCTCGTTCATCTGCGGCGTGGAGCCATAACCGGGCACGATCTTGAACTTGGTATGCAGCACCGCGTTGGTCAGGTGCGGGAAGTCGCTCATGGTCGTGCCGGGGCCTGTAGCGCCGACGACCAGTTGTTTGCTCACCACCTCGGCAAGGCTCTGCACCGGCGCCGCGTGCCACACATAGGCCACGTAGGGTTCGCTGTGAGTGCTGCCGACCCAGATCAGCTTCGCGGCGTCAAAATGAGCGACCGTCGGCTCCAGCAACGGCGCCGCCGGAATGCCGTTGAGCGGCACGCCGACCACGGTGCCGTCCTTCGGCCCGATGGTGTAGAGCTGATTGACCATGGCGAGGCCGCCGGCGGTCGGCTGGTTCTGCACGATGATGCTCGGGCCGCCCGGAATGTGCGCGCCCATGTGGCGTGCCACGATGCGGGCGAGAAGATCGTAGGTGCCGCCAGGCGCCGAGCCGACGATGAAACGGATTTGCTTGCCGCGATAGAAGCTCGCCACGTCTTCCGCATGGGCGGGCAGCGCGGTTGCGAGCAAAAAGAATAACAGCAGCACGGCGCGGGAGAGCTTGCCCTCACCCCTTGCGGGAGAGGGCCGTACCGGCGATTCAACCGGCACGATTGGGTGAGGGGCGGGGCGCAGCCCCCTCACCCACTCTTCGCGTCTTATTCTCCGCGCAGCCCTCTCCCGCAAGGGGAGAGGGCGCACCGACGGCGCCGTGGCTCCGCTGGCCCCGGAACGACTCACTTCCACAATTTCTTCGTCGCGAGATCAGCGCCTTGGCGCAGCGCCTTGAATTTCTCCCAGACCACGGTCGGATGCACCTCGGTGCGATACAGGGCCTGGGAGGAGAAGCCGCAATCCGCTGCCGCGATGACGTTCTCGCGGCCGACCAGCTTGGCGAAACGCACGATGCGCTCGGCGATCAGTTCCGGATGTTCGACGATGTTGCTGGCGTGGGTGATCATGCCCGGCGCCAACACCTTGCCGTCGGCGAGCTTGATGCGCTCGAACAAATGGTACTCGTGCTCGTGGCGCGGATTGGCGGCTTCAAAGCTGTAGGAGCCGGCGTTGATCTTCAGCACAAATTCGATGATGTCGGAAAGCGCCGCTTCATAAATGCGCGGGCCTTCGTTGATGCCGTAACAGGTGTGGAAGCGCACCTTCTCGGGCGGAATGCCGGCGAGCGCCGCGTTGGTCGCCTCCGTGTAGATTTCGGCGCGGCGGCGCATCTGCGCGCGGTCGAGATCCGGCTCG
>JASHVC010000102.1 GCA_030039655.1 Xanthobacteraceae bacterium
AAGCGGGCAGGGGAACTCGTGACGCTGCGCGAGGTCGTGGACGAAGTCGGGCGCGACGCTGTCCGCTTCATGATGCTGTTCCGCAAGAACGATGCGGTGCTCGAGTTCGACCTCGCCAAGGTGATTGAGCAATCGCGCGACAATCCTGTTTTTTACGTCCAATACGCACACGCGCGCGGTATGTCGGTGTTCCGTAACGCCAGGGCGATGTTCTCAGACCTGCCGGAAAACATTGCCGAGTTGGTTAATGTTACGGAACTGGAACCTCTGTCGGATCCCGCTGAGCTCGCTTTGATGCGGCAAATTGCGCTGTATCCGCGGGTCGTCGAGGGTGCGGCTTTGGCCCATGAGCCGCACCGAATAGCCTTTTATCTGTTCGACTTGGCCAGCGAATTTCATGCTCTTTGGACGCTTGGCAATGCATCGCCACATTTACGCTTCATTATACAGAATGATCGACACATGACGGCGGCTCGACTCGTCCTTGTACAGGGTGTGGTCGCTGTGCTGGCCTCGGGGCTCGCGCTACTTGGGGTCGAAGCGCCTGATGAGATGCGGTAGAGTCTCCGCGACCTTCGACAGGTCGTGACCGCTGTCGAGGGGAAAGGCTGATCGGGGCAAAATTTAATGGCGGACAGCAGTTTTCGTTCCTACCGTCGCGACGTGCCTGCGCGCGATAACGAGCCTGCCCAGCGTGATGGCCTGAGCGATCCGCTGGCTGAGCTGGCGCGCCTTATCGGCCAGCGTAACGAGCAGGGGAGCGGCCAAGTCCCCGAGTCATACCAAGATGAGCCTGCGCCGGCTTCAGAGTTCGATTGGGCCTCGGTCAACGAAGAGGACGCGAACGGCTACGACCGGTCGCAACAGTCGGCGGCTTGGCCTCTCGACCAGGACTACCAAGACCCGCCGCCCGCCCCCAGGCAAGGTATGCCGCCGGCACCGTCCCTCAACGGAGCCCGTGAGGAACCGGCCCAACAACCGAGATCCTACGCGCCGCGTGACGAGCAGCCTCCGGCGCAATCACGTGCTCAGCCATTCCCCTTTATCCCGCCTGCCCAAGGCGGCGCCTACCAGGCCCAAAATAGCCAGCATGATGGCGCCTACGCTGAAGATTACGCCGACGACGATTATGACGAAGAGCCCGCACCGCGGCGCAGCGGCACGGTCGTTATGGTCGCGTTGGTTGGCCTGGCGGTTTTGGGTACGGCAGGCGCACTCGGCTATCGCGCCATGTTTGGCGGGTCGATCATTCCGGCACTGCCGCCGATCATCAAACCGGCCAACGGCCCGATCCGGGTAAGGCCTGCTCAAACCGCCGCTCAGGGCGAGACCGACCCGGCCAAAGCCACGGGCGACCAGGTTGTGATCAACCAGGAGCAGCCGGTCGACATCCAATCCGGTAATCCAATTCCGCGGATGATCAAGACGATTCCGGTTGTGCCGAACGGCTCGCCTGACCCAGGAGCAGGTGCGGTCGCCCAGGCGCCCGTCCCGCCTCCGGGTTATGCCGACCCCGGAGCGCCGTCCACACAGCCTTTCGGAGCGCCGGTCCAACCACCGCCCCCAGCTAAGCCGATGCGTCCGCCGGCACAGCAGGCTGGCCCCGCCGCCGCGCCACCAACGTCGGCGCCGCGGCCGAAGCCGCCGGTTCGGACTGCCGCGCCCGAGAGCCCTTCGTCCGGAGGACCGCTCCAGCTTGTGCCGCAGCAGGAAGGGGCTCAGCAGCCGGCGCCGCTGCGCACCCATACAGCGACAAACAGCCCCGCGACGGCCGTGGCGTCTGCGGGGGCCGCCGAAGCGCCAGCGGGCACCGCCGGGTACGCCGTGCAGGTTTCGTCGCAGCACAGCGAAGCCGAAGCGCAGTCGGCCTACCGCGAGCTGCAGGCTAAGTTTCCGCAGCAATTGGGAAGCCGCCGCGCCTTCTTCCGCCGTGCTGACCTTGGTGACAAAGGCATCTACTACCGGGCGCTCGTGGGTCCGTTTGCGACCCCGGAACAGGCCACCACCTTTTGCAGCAGTCTGAAGGCCGCCGGCGGCAATTGTTTCACTCAGAGAAATTAGAGAGATAGGCGGCTTAGCGCCCAACCCACGCCCGCCGCGAGCGAGGCGGCCTGTATGCGCGCCTTCATCACCGGTGTTGCGGGCCTAGAGCTGACTGACGTGGAACGCAGTTTCCTGCGCGACGTTCAGCCGTGGGGTCTGATTGTTTTCAAGCGAAATATCAGCGAGCCCGATGCCCTTCGCCGGCTGACTGGCGACGTCCGTGCGACGCTTGGCCGGGATGCACCTATCCTGATCGATCAAGAAGGCGGGCGCGTCCAGCGCATGGGTCCGCCATCGTGGCCGAAATATCCCCCTGCTGCGGCCTATGGCGCGCTCTACGACCGCGATCGCGTCGCGGGTCTGGCAGCGGCCCGGCTGGCTGCACGGCTGATTGCCGCCGACCTTGTCGACGTGGGCATTGATGTCGATTGCATGCCGGTCGCTGACGTGCCCGTGGCTGGCGCCGACGCGGTGATCGGGGATCGCGCCTTCGGCACCCGGCCCGACAAAGTTGCCGCGCTCGCGGCGGCGTTCGCCGAGGGTTTGGCTGACGGAGGCGTTCTGCCGGTCGTCAAACACATCCCCGGCCACGGCCGCGCCACTGCTGACAGCCATCAAAGGTTACCTGTGGTGACAGCTGACAGGTCGACTTTGGAAGCCACGGATTTTGCGGCTTTTCGCCCCCTTGTGGGGCTACCGTTGGCCATGACCGCCCATGTGGTGTTTAGCGCCATCGACGCGGTGGCGCCGGCCACGACTTCGGCCGCTATAGTGCGTGACGTGATTCGGGGCTCAATCGGGTATCAGGGGCTGTTGATGAGCGACGATATCTCCATGGGGGCGCTTGTCGGCTCGCTCGGCGAGCGTGCGCGTGCCGCAATCTCGGCCGGCTGCGACTTGGTATTGCACTGCAACGGCGACATGGACGAGATGCTGGCGGTCGCGGCTGCGGCGCCGCCGCTTGAAGGCAACGCGGCCCACCGCGCGAAAGCTGCTCTCGCGAGCAAGAAGCTGGCGGCCCCCATCGACCTCGCGGCCAAGCGGGCGGAGTTCTACGCGCTCATCGGCGGCGTGTGGGAGCCAGCGCGAGGGTCGGCATGACCCCCGAAGATTTGTCCTTCGAGACCGAACTAACCGAGCCCGGCGCCGGCGAGCCCGCACTCGTGGTCGATGTCG
>JASHVC010000103.1 GCA_030039655.1 Xanthobacteraceae bacterium
GGCTGGCATTTTAAATGGGTGTCATCGGCCGGCAGCGACTTCAATCATGACTATCAAGTCTCGGCCTCACCGGAAGAGAAGGCCTCCGGCACGGCGATGTACAATTACGAGATGACCACATTCCCGAGCGAAGAGCGCCCAGGTGCCAGTGCGTTTTTCAAAAATGAAGCCGGCGAAGTGTTCCACACCTATTCGACCTATGGGCGCGGCCTCGACATCCTGATCGGCGCCTACAACTTTCTCGATCTCGCACCCAAGGGCCGCGACGAGGAAAGCTTGGCGTGGTCCATGGCCTGGGTGCGCCACCACGACCGCTACGAAGGGGCTGTCGTTGATGCAAAGGCGTCATATCAGCAACCAAAATCCGCCTCATGCTGTGATTAGCGAAGCTTGTCTCCGCGTGTGGAGCAAAAGAGATCAACATCAAATCGGAGGAGTCGATCATGAAGCTCTACGGCTTTCCACCATCGCCGAACACTTGGAAGGTGCGGGCATTGGCCTCGCACCTCAAGACGCCGCTCGAACTCGAATTCGTCGATTTGAGCAAGGGCGCGCAACACGCGCCTTCCTATCTTGCGCTCAATCCTACCGGCCGCACCCCGACCCTGGTCGACGGTGATTTCAAGCTCTGGGAGTCGAACGCGATCCTGCAGTACCTCGCCGGCAAGAGCGCCAGCACGCTGTGGCCAAACGACACACGCTCCCGCGCCGACATCACCCGTTGGCAGTTCTGGCAGCTTGCTCATTGGGGCGCTGAAGCCTGCCAACCGCTGACGTTCCAACGCCTAGTCAAAAAGTTCATGAATCTTGGGCCACCCGACGAAGCAGCCGTCGCCAAGGGCACCGAGTGTTTCAACAAAGAGGCCAAGATGCTGGACGCGTATCTTGCCAAGCAGAAGTACTTGGTCGGCAACACGCTGACCATCGCCGACTTCGCGGTCGCCGCGCCGCTGCTCTACGCCAAACAAGCAGAAATGCCGCTCGGCCCATACGCGCACGTGCGCGGCTGGTTCGAGCGCGTCGCGGCCCTGCCCTGCTGGAACGAGACCGCGCCGCAGATGCCGGCTGCGGCTTAGACGCGAAGCCGCAAGACGCCTTGGTGGGGGCGCGAGCAAGCAAGCGCAGGCCAAAGCGTCTGCGCTTGCGCCTCGGCTGGCAAGGCGTCCGCCTATTGTGCGGCGTAAGCGGTGCGGTTGATATACTCGAGCACAGTACCGTCGGGATCGCGAAAGTAGGCGCGCGGTCCGTCGATCGTGCCGCCGCGGCGGTCTTCCTCGAAAAACACATCCACGCCCTTGGCGCGCAAGCGGTCGACCGCCGCCTGGTATTCGGCCGCGTCGATCATAAAGGCGTGGTGCACACCATCCGACATGTCGAGCGGACCCTTGATGATTGGAGCCGTACGCTTGATCAGGAGCACGCACACACCGCCGGCATCGAGGAAGGTGATGGCCTTGTCAGGCCGCTGCGCCAAAAACTTGCAGCCGACGATGTCGGTGTAGAACTTTACGCTGCGCTCGACATCGCTCACCGGAATGCTGAAATGCGCTACCCCTTTGATTTCCGGCATGGGTCCACTCCCCTTTTTCGCTCCCTCCGGCGCGGCGAAATGGCGTCTTTCCCCCGCCTGTCGATCGCGCCGTTATTATCCACCCAGCAGGGCCGGACAAGCCGCCCCTGAGGAGACGCCATGCAAGTGCCTCGCAGGAGGTTGTTGAAACTCGCGGCGGGCGCCATCACGCTGCCGTTGGCGCCGCGTTTGGCGAGGGCGCAATCGTGGCCGCAGCGGCCGGTTCGCATCATCGTCGGGTACCCGGCTGGCATTGCGCCCGACATCGTTGCACGCCTTGTGGGCGACCGGCTCTCGTCACGGCTCGGCCAACAATTCATCGTCGAGAACCGGCCCGGCGCTGGGACGAGCATCGCGGCGGACGATGTGGTCAGGGCTGCGGCCGATGGCTACACGCTACTGCTCGTTGCCGCAGCCAACACCATCAACACCTCGCTCTATCCGAACCTCAATTTCAATTTCGTCCGCGACATCGCACCGGTGGCGAATCTCGGCGGCGTCATCTTTCTGATGGCGGTCAATCCTTCGGTCCCGGTCAAGACCCTCCCCGAGTTCATCGCCTACGCCAAAGCCAATCCGGGCAAGATCAATATGGCGTCGCGCGGGATCGGCTCGCTCACCCACGTGTTCGGCGAACTGTTCAAGATGATGGCGGGCGTCGACCTGGTGCACGTCCCGTATCGAGGTGATTACGCGGCCGACCTGCTCGGCGGACGGGTGCAAGTCGCCTTCTTCGCAGTTGCGGACGCGGCGGGCTACGTCAAGGACGCCAAAATGCGCGCACTGGCCGTAACCACCGCCAAGCGCTTTGCCCAATTGCCCGATATACCCGCTATGGACCAATTCCTCCCCGGATACGAGGCGACCGGCTGGCTTGGCATCGGCGCGCCCAGGGACATGGATCCAATGATAATCGCAAAGCTTAATGCGGAGACTAATGCGGTTCTCACCGATTCCGAAATGAAAGCTCGTTTGCTTGGCATGGGCATCGAGCCGACGCCGATGAGTGCCGGCCAATTCGGAAAATTCATCGCCGCGGAAACGGACAAATGGGCGAAAGTCGTCAAGTTCGCCGACATCAAGCCCAAGTGATGTGAGTCGCAGCGACGCTCAAGCCGAGGCGACCGCGTAAAAAGTCAGCGGGTCGGCACCGGCTTCTCACCGCGGTAGTCGTAGAAGCCGCGCTGCGTCTTGCGGCCGAGCCAGCCGGCCTCGACGTACTTCACGAGCAGCGGGCACGGCCGATATTTTGAATCGGCGAGCCCCTCGTGCAGCACCTGCATGACCGACAGGCAGGTGTCGAGACCGAT
>JASHVC010000104.1 GCA_030039655.1 Xanthobacteraceae bacterium
CACGAACGGAGTGCTGAGCACCCGTATCGCATTGGCGTTCGTGGTCCGTGGTTTCGTGGCGCGCGACAGCACAGGCATGCGCGCAGCTGCCTTCAAAGCAGGTTGCTGTTCTATGTCGATGGCCTCCAGGATTGGCGTCGCAAGCGCGACCGTCAAACGGCCGACCATTTCGGATACGAGCGCCTGGACAAGATCGGTGAGGGTCGAATTGTCGCCGATGCTAAGTTTTCCGAGCACGCCAAGACCGACCTCGACGCCGCCGATCGACTTGATGGTTAGGTTGCTGTCCGCTTCAGCCGCCTTCGTGAAGGCCTGCGCGAGATAATTGATGGTGTTGGCTTTATCGACATTCATGCCACATCCGTAGAGGCCGGACGGAATGCTTTGCGCCGTCATGTTGTTGATCGTCAGAACCGACGGCGCGTTCTTATTTGCGCCTGGATAATATTTGCCGTCGGGACCTTTCCAAACCGGGCTGTGGAAGATCTCGTCCATCAAGAGTTCCACGAAGACAGAAGCAGCTTGGACGATCTCCGTGTCGCCGATTGTGCTAGAAATGGTCGGCTGGTCGTACGCCGAGCCAAAATAGCTTATAAAGCCGCCGTCGAAGTAAATTTTGTAATAGGCCTTGACCTCTGACCAGAATGCGCCGGCTGGGTCTGTACCTCCCGAACTTGGGGTACTCGGCGTCTGGCGAAGGACATTTTCCGAGATCATCCTCGCAAAGCCGTCGAATTGCTGCGTCGTCAGGCTAATTTTCGGACTCGACATCGGTGGCGCCAAATTGGCGCTGTCGGTCACCTGAGCGACACGACTCGCCATGACCGTTGATTGGGCCGAGACATATTGTGCGTGAGCAAAGATCGCTTGAACAACTCCGTCCTTGCGGATTTGATCAGGAAGCGCGGCGTTTAGCGCCGCGGTACTTCGCGACACGGCGGCGTAGCTGAGGGGGCCGCTGGCAATTCTGGCCTTGGTCGATGCTGGACAGGAGTTGACAACAATAAGCTGGTCGGCGGGCGTGACCCAGTCGATTGCGGTAGTCGGAACCAATTTATCGATGTCAACAAGTACGCAATTGGAGAGAACAAATACCGGCAAAATCGCGAGCGCCGCAGTATGCGCCGTCTTCATCACACGCCCCACCGTAACGCCCTGAACGCCACTTGAACAAACCCAGACTACAATCCTGAATTGTTTCGACCTCTCCGTCAAGTGCGCGGGCTTACGATGATTGAGCGACGCCTCGCTGCAACACCCGGATTTTCGCCGGAAATGGCCTTCGGCCTGTGGAAAGCCGCCGAACGGCCGTACAACCCAGCGCTGATCGCTTGAAATTCGCCAGGGTTGTGAGTTAGGTGTTGCGCCACCTCCCAAAATCCGTGCGCCGCTTTCTTGTTGGCCGCTTGAAAGGTGCGTTATGAATTCCATCCGTACGCATCGCCGTTTGCTTCGGTCATCGGCCGTCGTTCTTGGATTGGCGCTCTCGGCCGTGTCTTCAACAACGAGCCAGGCGATCGATCTCAAGCCCAAGGCTTTTCCCTTGGCTATTTTGGGCGTGTCCGTGTCAATCCCGGTCGCCATTTCCTTCGATGCGACCAGCGCAGGCGACACGCTGTCTTTGCAGGTACGGGCGCAGGCGAACCTCAAGGGCGCGCAGGACAAAGCACTGGATATTGCCCGTGCCATCCCGATGCCGAGCGACAACTGTGCGCGCACGGGCGTCAATCCCGTCGTCAACAGTATTGGCGACGCCTCAATCGCGCCCAGCGGCAATACGGCCCTGATCGCAATCACGGGCCACGTGACGGCCTGGGCATGCGGGCACCCCCTCGGCGCGACCGTAAAGACCGTGATTGCGTCCGATAGCGTGAATTTATCGGCGCAGGTCAGCATCGTTGTCGAAAATCAAAACCGGATAGGGCTGAGGCTTGCCGGTCCCGTCACCGTGAACACCGGGCATGCCTTGACAGCGGAGGTGGCCAAGCTCTTGGGCGGCGACGTCGGCGCCGTCATGACGACAGAGCTGGCGAAGGCTTTAGACGTCAGCGCGGCCCGAGCGAGTTTGCCGAATTTCCCCGGCTTGGAGGTAACCATTCAGAGCGCGGAATTCAGCGCATCAGGAGCCGATTTAGTGGTCAACGCCAAAGGAATCGCGCACATGAACAGCGACACATTCAATGCTCTGCTGGCGGTCATGAGCAAATAGGTTGCATTCCGAACTAGTCTGCCGAGCAACGCCGATTGATTCAGGTCGATGCTATGAGACGTTCTCATCTCGCAAAATTGTTCAGCGGTCTTGGCATTGCGCTGCTGGTCATCAGCCTTAACACTTGGCTTGCAAGCCAAGGCGGGAAGGCCATCCTCAACATACCACTCATCGAGGATGAGCGGCCGGCGATGTCCTTTACCGGCCTAATAATGGAAAGCGTGCTGCTCTTTCTGATGAGTACTGTTGCTCTCCTCTTCGCTCGCAGAACGCCTGGCCGCTGGTCGAAAAAAATACCACCCGTTTGGCTTCAGGGACTCGACCCCGATGCCCTTGAGAGCAAAATCTTTCAGGAACTGGTCTTGATCGTTTTTATATTCGTGCCGATGGCATGCATGGTTCATCTCGTTGACATCGTCTGGAATTCGAAACTATGCGTGCTCGGCTCAAAAGCCCCGCCTGTCATGGTTTCCGAATATTGGTTTAAAGGCATCGCAGGAGCCGACAATCAAATTCGGCTTGTTGAAGACCTCTTGCCTGGAGGAACCTGCGGCAAAGGCATTCAGGTTTTTCCGGGCTGGGAGTTTTTGCTCGTGTGGCTCGCGATTGCAGCGTCGTTTGTAGTGAGCCTTCTGTTTATACTCCAACTGATCTCTCCTTTGGTGCCGGACCACCGAGCAAAGGCCTCTAGCGAGAGGCCTCGGCCTTGAGAAACCGTGCCGCGCCGACGTGTCGCGAGGAAGTTGAAGTCCACAGAATTATCCACACTCTCGCCGCACGGATCGCACACATCATGTACCGCAAGGTCGATAGCGTGGCTTGGGGCGCGCCAAAACCGTCCTACGAGTCAGTGCTCCACATGCGCTCGGCGAACACGCGCTCGTCGGGGCCGATCACGTCACCGTAAATTGCGGTCGTCTTCAATGAAGCATGGCCGAGCCAGCGCTGTACGAGGTGCGGCGGCACGTTCGATTGAAACGCCCTGACGCCGAAGGCGTGGCGAAGGCCCTTGGGCATGGCGTGACTCCCGGAGATCCCGGCCGCCGCCATGATCTCTTTAATGCGCCGCCATGCCGTCGTGCGGCTCCACGTCCAAATCCGCTCATTGGCAAGGTCGGGGTCGCGCTGCGCTATACGCAAATGGAATTCCCTATCAAGCTCGGTCAGCAAATCCGGAGGCAACGGCACTTGCCGCACGACGCCGCGCTTGCGCCGCTTTAGCGTCATGATACTGGCAACGCCGCTTTCGACATCAATCGCCGCCGGCGTAAGAGCAAGCACTTCAGAAATACGGGCGCCGCTCCAGGCGAGCAGCTCACAAAAGAGACATTCAAATCGAGGAAGGCGCTGCGCGGACTCAAGAAATCGCCGTCGCTCGGAGGCATTCAGATATTTGCGGTTACCGGACGAGCCAAAAAGACTTATGTCGCTGTACGGCTGCTCGCGCATCGTTTCCCCGGCTGAAACAGAATGACCGATTCTGTTGCAGCACGAGATTGCTCCGATGCCTCAGCGGGATTAGCGCACGTTCAGCAGAATTGGATTAGTTTTGATAGGTATTTTTAGATCGAAAATCAAGAGTCCTTCAGCGGTTTGAAACACTATCGGTCATTCCGTTTCAATTCCAGTCCGAATTCCGATCCTGCAACACCCACGGCGCAGCCCGAAGCGCGAGCGTTCAAATACCGCGCGTTTCTAAGCTATAGCCATCGCGACTCCACGTGGGCCAAATGGCTGCATAAGGCGCTCGAAGCTTATCGGATCGACAAGGACCTGGTCGGACGCGAGACCCCGGCGGGGCCGGTGCCGAAAGCATTGCGGCCGATTTTCCGCGATCGCGACGACTTCTCCGCCGGACATTCGCTCTCCGGACAAACGCTTGCAGCACTCGAAGCGTCGCAGTTCCTGGTTGTGATTTGCTCGCCGAATGCCGCGCAGAGCGCCTACGTGAACGAAGAAATTCGGCAGTTCAAGACGATGGGCGGTGCCGCGCGAGTGATCCCGGTGATTATCGACGGCGAGCCGGGGGACCCGCAACGCGAATGCTTTACCCCTGCCCTGCGCTTCAAACTCAGCGCCGATGGTTCCTTAACCGGCGAGCGTGAAGAACCCATTGCCGCCGATGCGCGGCCTCAAGGCGACGGCAAGGAGATCGCCAAGCAAAAGATCGTCGCGGGCCTGCTCGGCGTTGGCTTCGACGAGATCATCCGCCGCGCGGAGCGCGCGCGAAGGCGGCGGAATCGGCTCCGTTTTGGTCTTATCGGAGCGGCTGCATTGATAGTTGCCAGCGCTGTGCTGGGTTGGGTGGGCTTTGAGTCCTTCTATGAGCAACTTCGTGTCGCCGAAGACTTGAATTCTGCCAGCGATACGGCCGACGCTTGCGAGCGCGCCGATAGCATGAATGTTTCAGATCAATGGCGCATCGCGCTGGCATTGGAATGTGTGGACACGTTCCGCCAGGTACTCGGCGGGTTGCCTCAAGACGCTCGATTGCCTGAGCGCGTTGTCTCCCTATTCAGGGCAAATGTCGCTATTTTGCAAAAACTCAAAGACCAAGGAAAACTGACGCCTCAGCAACTAGCGGTGCTGGCCAATGCACAAGCCCTGGAGGCCAGGCTCAACAGGAGCTGAAATCCTCAAAGACCGGGCTCGGAAGTGCGTGGAAGAATCGTCGCGCTTTGCGAAGCACGAGTGCTTCCCTGCTCTGTGCTGCACGACCCCGAAAATACACGAAGCCGGCCGATGCCTTGACGGCAGTTCGACAAGCTCTTGATCGCTCGGAATGCTTCCAGACTATCAAGCACTTCCTTCGGAGGAAGATCGTTCGCCATAATTCATCGCTTTCAAAAACAACCAAAATATCCCTCTAACTGTAGTCCATCATGATTAACGAATAGATAAAACAAGATAAATCAAGGCTTAGCGAATGTATTTGTGCGTAACCACCTCCTGCAGTCAGCTAGCGCAACGGTTCAGCCGCAACCCGCATCTTAAACTCGGGACCGCATCATTCCGCGCCGACGCAATCCCGGTCGAATTCTTCGCGACGATGACGCCATTCCTTGTAGTACGGAGTTTCGGTGTTGGTTCTCCCATCGAGGGGCACAACGGGCATTGTATCAATGAGAACCTTTTGCCGAACGCTGCACGCCTCAGCCTGCGCCCGTGCCGTTATGCTCCTGAGCTGAATGAATTCCAGCCGAACGACATAGGCGATTACAAAAGCCACGGCGAGCTTCATCACCAGATAGATGGCGGCCTGGCTTCGCGCCGTCGCCGTCGCGGCCTGATTTTTGACTGTCATAATGTCGGTGACGATGCTCGGAATAAAATTCCGCACATAGCCCGCCGCCGCAGTTAAATTGCTGGCGACGCCGGTCATCACGCCGTGGCCCGTCGACTCCGACGAATGGGCCGCAGCTTCGCGTGCAATCAAGATTTGGCTAACCTCGGCGTCCGTGTAACCGGCCTTGCGGAGCCGCTCGCGCTCCGCGTCGAGAGGAACGTCTACGGATTTCTGCTCTTGTTCCAACACCGACATAGTCCAGCCTCCTCATGGCCGGTCGGCATCTATAAACCAAGAGTTGTAAGCGAGCGTAAACGGCCTGCGGCAACGCGAACGGCGCGTCGCGCTTTTACCGAAAGCAATCGTCTCTAGCGTATCGTGCTTACGCATCCGTAGCGCTGGTTGAGAAATTGGTAACCATGCTTTCGGCGAGACGATCCAAAGCAATCAAGAAGATCGACAAACTAGGAACAGCACTGGTGGCAGTGCTGAGTGTCCTCGCAGCCGGGGCCGCCTACGCCGCCCTGCGTTTCGGGTGGTTTCATAGCCCTTGGGAAATGGCGCTATGGCTCGGCATCGGCCTTGCTTTCCTGCTCGGCGGAGTCGGCACGCAAATCCACCGGACCCCAAAAAATACGAATGTGCACGGCGCGGCGCGGCCCGCTTCGGAATCCGAAGCGCAAGCCTCCGCGCGCGGTGACGCAAAATCGCCTGCCCTGCACGACCGGACATTTCCCGACTAAACGCCATGAAAGACGACAGCGACGGCATAAGCCTCGGCCGCCACTATGACGACGCGACGCAGCGCGTTGGCGACAAGATTCCCTATCAGGGCGAACGCCATTTGTTGCTGCTCGGCCCGACCGGCACGGGCAAAGGCACGCGCTTCCTCATTCCGAACCTGCTGACGATCAAGAATCGCTCCATCATCGTCATCGACCCGAAGGGCGAACTGGCTGCCGTAACCGCCGACTACCGGCGCACGGTGGGCGACGTAGTGATGCTCAATCCCTTCAACGTGCTTGGACTTGGCTCGGAAGGTTTCAATCCCCTCGCCGCGCTTGATCCGCAATCGCCCTATTTCTATGACGACGCGGCAGCGCTCGGCGAGGCTCTCATCAAGCTCGAAGCGAAGGACCCGCATTGGACCGAATCCGCGCAAGGGCTGATGGTCGCCCTCATCATGTGGGAGAAGCTGCAACGGGGCGATGCGGCCAATCTCGAAAATGTACGCGAGATGCTGACGGAGCCCGATCGGCTGGAAACCTTTGTCGGCGACGATGGTAAACCGCATGAGCGGCTTATCGGCGGCCTGCGCTACACTGCAACACAAATGATCCTCGATGGCGGCTATGAAATCGCGAGCCTCGCCTCGCGCTTCGCCGGGCGGGACACAAACGAACTCGCAAGCATTCGCTCGACCGGCGATACGCAAACGCGCTGGCTGTTGTCGAACCCTATGCGCGACGATCTCAAGAAGCCGGGCGTGGATTTTCGCAAGCTCAAGGATAAGCCGACCACGGTCTATGTGATCCTGCCCGCCGAACGCATGCGCACTCATAGCGTCTGGTTGCGTCTCGTGATCGTCTCGGCCCTGCGCGCGCTCTACCGGCCCGGTGGCTTGCGCACGCTATTCCTGATCGATGAAATGCCCGC
>JASHVC010000105.1 GCA_030039655.1 Xanthobacteraceae bacterium
CATCAATCTGGAAGAAGAGGATTTCGCCTGGGCGACGCAGAAGCTTATGGATGTCGCCGATCAGTATGCCGAGGGACGCGTCGTGTCGCTGCTCGAAGGCGGTTACGATCTGCAAGGCCTCGGCAATTCGGCCGCGGCGCACGTTCTCGCGCTGATGCACGGCTGACGGTATGATGGCGCCGAATCGGAACGGGCAATGGTCCAGGTAATGGCCCAGAAGGAAAAGACCAACGGCGACATCGCACAACTCCCCTTCGAGCGTGCGATCGAGGAATTGGAATCGATCGTCAAGAGGCTCGAAGAAGGCAAAGTGCCGCTGGAGGAATCGGTCACGATCTACGAGCGTGGCGAGGCGTTGAAAAAGCGCTGCGAGGATCTGCTGCGCCAAGCGGAAGCGCGCGTCGAGAAAATCACCCTTGACGCTGGCGGCAAGCCTACAGGCACCGAGCCGCTGGATGTGGAGTGATCGCCGCCGGGGTTAAGGTCGTTTGTCGCGGCGGAAAATCCGATCAACAATGTCACGCGTACTTTTCACGCAGTGTTTACCTAATTGTGGCAAAACTGACCCTCCTTAAATCCGTTGTCTTCAGTCTGAGGATAGAGAAGCCTGGTCCCGGCTTTGTCATCCGGCCTCGACTTTTTAGTTCGAGCGCGCAGTAGGGACCCAGTATCTCGGGGCTTTGATGAGCGACCTGGAAGTCTTTGCTCTAATTGGAATCTTCAGCGCCTGGTTCGCCGCGATTCTAATACCTCAAGCATCGCGGGTCGTGCCGCTTAGCGTAATCAATGTTTTTGCTATGATTTCAGGTGTCCTTCTTACATCAATGGGATTTTTGGCGTTTACCACCAATTGGTTTGGACCAGAAGCTTGGCGGTCCGGCGTTCTCATCGTGAGCGGTGTTCTGATTGCATATTACATGATGAAGCGCTGCTCTCAGCACGGTTGGCAGTCGAGACAATAAGCAAAATCATCGTCGCGACTGCACGAGAGGCCTCTGTTTGGGTGCTGAGCTGCCGTCGGCGGCGTTACGTTGACCTCCTAAAATGATCCAATGGTTAAAAGGGGATTTTTAATCGGGCATTTGCTCACAATGGCGGCCACCAATCGGTCAACCGCGTGTAAGGCGCGGAAGAGGGGAAAATGGCGAGATTATGCACGCTGGAAATTACCGAGCCGGGAGCAGGAACCTCCACCGTTTACGTAAACCCTCTGCTCGTTCGATTCATAAGGGCAGGATCAGCAGGTCACACGATCATCCATTTCGATCGTCAGGATGCCATTGATGTCGTGCGGCCCTTGCGCGACGTGCAGTCGGAAATCGACGCAGCATTGAAATAGCAGACGGCGGTCCGCTCAGTATTATGCTGATCCACATGCGATGGCTTGTGAACTTCGTTGTCGCGGTCGGACTTATCTTCGCCGGGGCTTACTTTGTCTATGGTGAGCTGTTCATAAGATTTTCAGGCCGGAGTAAGTTCTTGGTGGTGGGGCTGGTTTTCATCGCCAGCGGCGTTCTTTGGTTATGGTATGAATTTATAGGCCCCGTCGTCATACAGCGGATAATCAAGAGGCGCGACGCGGCCGCAAAGGCGAAAAGCGGCTGGCCGATTTAAGTGGTAACGGGCCAATACTGCTTGCTAATTGCCGCCGGCGCGTTCGACGAGACAGCTTGTGATTGTTGTATCGCCACGACAATGCGCGAGATGACTGTCGAGCGCGTAGAAAACACAAAGCGCCAAGCTCGCCCAGACCGCTGCACTGAAATAAAGCGACATCCAGGCAATCTCGTCCTTCCACGCAGCAAAGTCGCGCGTCACCACCCAGCGTCGGCTCGCGTCACTGAGGCCGTCGAGAGGGCTCAGGAGCTTGCCGCCATGAGCGACCTTGGCCCGCCATCGATTGAGGTACATCGGGACATCGAAGGTCGCGAGAAAAACGATATAGCCTGCAATGCCGATGATCGCGACGGCGAGCACGACGTTCGTCGGACCTTCAAAATCCCACAGCAAGCGGCAGAGGCCAACTCCGATTGCGAAGAAAGTAACAGCCCATATCGAATTTTCGATGGCGTTGCCTAGGTAGCTCGTGGTCAGCATCGCGTACCATGAGAAACATTCGGCGATAACAATCAGCGGCAAGACCACCCACGCGATGGTCAAGGTCGTATTCGCCCCCGTCATGGTTCCGAGCTGGTATAAGACAATGACCCACTGCGCCGCGAAGGAAAGCTCGGCCACGGTGGCGACCGAACGTCCAATGACCACGCTCGACAGCCACGTATCGAATAGGCAGATCCGCTGAACATCCGCGCGCGGCAGCAGCGATCTGAATGCGCAGCCGAAAACATAGGCTCCGCTGAGGAGGAGCATCAGCCCGATTTCGGACGAGCCGTTGAATTTGGAGGCGGGCTGTTGGTGGAACTGGTGGCACATCAGGAACCAAAGTGCGATGTTTGCGCCGCTGACAAGTGTCAGCAGAGACCACCACCAGACCACGGGACTTGACCAGGCCAGGGAACCTGACCGGGCTTGCCATTTCAAGCTCATAGGCATTACCGCGCGCGTCACCAAACTGACATTCGATTGTAGTCATTGTGTCACAAGTGTGTGCGGCGGCCTACACTGTCGTTCCGGCTGGTGGCGGCAGTTAATAAGTGGGGCGCATCGGTCGGCCGAGCGAGGAGCCGAGCCTTCAGGCGGGTTTCACCACCTACTAGAGCTCGGCGCGATCAATGGTGCGGACTCCTGAGCCGCCACACTAGTGCAGCACGCGAGTATGGTTGCCGTTCGCGAGCGTTGCGTCGATCAGCATGCGGAGCAGTTGGGTCCCCGCGCTGAGGATGCGCGGCGTGAAGCGATCGGCCATCAAGGCGCTGTGGCTCCCTTGCGCGAAATAAAGGCCGTCGGAGACGAGGAAATTCATGCGGATCAGATTGCCTGTCGGCGGCGGCAAACGCGGCATGTCCCATGGGTCATATTTGTTGACGATAAGCTGCGATGCCCTTTCAAGCTCGTCGACCTTTTCAGCAAATTCGGGCGGCGTTGCCTCAAGGATCGCAAGCCTCTCACTGTGGTTGATGTAGCGTAGCCGTCCGTCGGGAAACGCCGCCAGAACGTCGAGGCCGTTTTCTTGTGGCCACTCGATGATCGTGCCGAGAAGTCGCCTGCGTGGCACCG
>JASHVC010000106.1 GCA_030039655.1 Xanthobacteraceae bacterium
AGCCGAGGCGACCGCGTAAAAAGTCAGCGGGTCGGCACCGGCTTCTCACCGCGGTAGTCGTAGAAGCCGCGCTGCGTCTTGCGGCCGAGCCAGCCGGCCTCGACGTACTTCACGAGCAGCGGGCACGGCCGATATTTTGAATCGGCGAGCCCCTCGTGCAGCACCTGCATGACCGACAGGCAGGTGTCGAGACCGATGAAGTCGGCCAGTTCGAGCGGCCCCATCGGATGATGGGCGCCGAGTCGCATGGCAGTGTCGATCGCCTCAACGTTGCCGACGCCTTCATAGAGCGTATAGATCGCCTCGTTGATCATCGGCAGCAGGATGCGGTTGACGATGAAGGCCGGAAAATCTTCCGAGACCGCGATCGTCTTGTGGAGCTTGCCGATGAATTGTTTGGTCGCGTCGAAGGTCGCATCGTCGGTGGCGATGCCGCGGATCACCTCGACCAGCTCCATCAGCGGCACCGGATTCATAAAGTGAATGCCGATGAAGCGCTCCGGCCGATCAGTGGCAGCGGCGAGCCGCGTGATTGAGATCGAGGACGTGTTGGTGCCGACGATGGCCTCGGGCTTCAGGGAAGGACAGAGCTCGCCGAAAATCTTGCGCTTGACGTCTTCCTTCTCGGTCGCTGCCTCGATCACCAGATCGCAATCGCCCAACTCTTCGATGCTTTTGGCTGCACTGATCCGCTTGATGGCGGCGTCGCGCTGTTCCTCGCTGATGCGCTGGCGGCTGACCTGCCGAGCCAAGTTGCCGTTGATCGTCGCGAGACCCTGGGTGACGCGGTCAGGCGCAATGTCGTTGAGCAGAACGTGAAAACCCGCAAGCGCGCACACGTGGGCGATGCCGTTGCCCATCTGGCCGGCGCCGACCACGCCGATCTTACGGACCGCGTGCGGCGTGTGTTCACTCCGCCCAGAACGCGCCACTGGCCGCTCCTTAACTTCGCTCATGTCGCCCTCTTCTACGACAATCTGCCATGCCGTTCCACGGCACGGCGCGCCAAATGTTCAGCGGTCTTCAACCGCGCACCTTGCCGAGTTCGGCCGCCAATTCGGGCAGTGCCTGGTAGAGATCGGCGACAAGGCCATAATCGGCGACCTGGAAGATCGGCGCCTCTTCGTCCTTGTTGATGGCGACGATCACCTTCGAATCCTTCATACCGGCCAGATGCTGAATGGCGCCTGAAATGCCGACCGCAATATAAAGATCAGGCGCTACTACCTTGCCGGTCTGGCCCACCTGCCAGTCGTTGGGCGCGTACCCGGCATCGACTGCCGCCCGCGACGCACCGACCGCTGCGCCAAGTTTATCGGCCACCGGCTCTATATATTTGGTGAAGTTCTCGCGGCTTTGCATGGCCCGGCCGCCCGAAATAATGATCTTGGCGGAGGTCAGCTCCGGCCGCTCCGACTTGGACAATTCCTCGCCCGCAAACTGCGACAGGCCTGGATCGGCAGCGGCCGCAATGGTTTCCACCGGCGCCGATCCACCCTCGCCGGTCGCCTGGAAGGCCGCGGTGCGCACCGTAATCACCTTTTTGGGATCAAGCGCGCGCACGGTCTGGATGGCGTTGCCGGCGTAGATCGGCCGCTCGAAGGTATCGGACCCGTCGACCTTGATGACATCGGAAATCTGCATCACGTCGAGCAGCGCCGCGACGCGCGGCATGTAGTTTTTTCCCGACGTGGTCGCCGGCGCCACGATCGCCTCGTAGGATCCCGCGAGCGAAACAATCAGTGCGGCGATCGGCTCGGCCAGCATGTGCTCATAAGCCGGCGCTTCCGCCAGCAGCACCTTCTTGACACCGTCGAGCTTCGCCGCGGCCTCCGCCACCGCCTTGCAGCCATTGCCGGCCACCAGTATGTGAACGTCCACGCCAATCGCCTTGGCGGCCGTGAACGCCTTGTTGGTCGCGTCCTTGAGCGACTTGTTGTCATGTTCGCCGATCAACAAAGTCGGCATCAAATCGCCCCCGCCTCATTTTTTAGTTTGTCGATAAGTTCGGCGACCGTTTTCACCTTCACCCCCGCCTTGCGCACCGGCGGCTCCGCGGTCTTGACCACTTCGAGCCGTGGTTTGGTGTCGACGCCGTAATCGGCCGCTGTCTTTTCGTCGATCGGTTTTTTTCTCGCCTTCATGATGTTGGGCAACGACGCGTAGCGCGGCTCGTTGAGGCGCAGGTCCGTTGTCACGATCGCTGGCATCTTGAGCTTGACGGTCTGCAGGCCGCCGTCGACCTCGCGCGTGACACTGAGTGCGTCGCCGTCGAGCGCCACCTTCGAGGCGAAGGTACCCTGCGGCCAGCCGAGCAGCGCCGCCAGCATCTGGCCGGTCTGATTGCAGTCGTCGTCGATTGCCTGCTTGCCCATGATGATCAGGCCAGGCTGTTCGGCGGCCGCGACGCCTTTGAGAATTTTCGCCACCGCGAGTGGCTCGACGGCACCGTCGACCTTCACCAGGATACCGCGGTCGGCGCCCATGGCGAGCCCGGTGCGAATGGTCTCGGCTGCCTGCTGCGGTCCGATGGACACGCACACGACCTCGGTCGCCTTCCCGGCTTCCTTGAGACGAAGCGCCTCTTCGACGGCAATTTCGTCGAACGGGTTCATGGACATTTTGACGTTGCCGAGCTCGACACCGGAGCCGTCCGTCTTGACCCGGATTTTCACATCCTTGTCGACCGCCCGTTTCACGGGCACGAGAATTTTCATGGCTGTTTTGGGCTACTCGGCTGCTGTCGGCTGATTGCACCGGTCTCCAAATACCCGGAGATGCTGCGGTGCGGCAACCTACCGGCGGTGGCGGCTGTGGTCAACGCCGGTCAACTCGGCTGTTCGAATCTACCGGAGACCATGACCGGCTCCGAATGCGTGCAATCAAACAGCCTGACGCCCCGCGGACGCATGACGATGAACAAGACCGCGCCGGTGACCAATCCGCCGATATGGGCCCAATAGGCAACGTTGTCGTCCTGGGTTCGGCTCGAAACTTCGAGGATTTGGAAGATGACCCAGCCGCCAATGACCCAAAAGGCTCTGATATGGAGCGGAATGAGTCCAAGAAGGCAGTAGATCTTGGCGCAGGGCCGGAACAACAAATAAGCGGAAATGACCCCGGCGACGGCCCCGGAGGCGCCGATCAGTTCGGTGGTCGAACTCAGATTGGTCAACACGAAGGTAAGGCCGGCACCGATACCACACGCGAGGTAGAAGATGAGGAAGCGCAGGTGTCCGAGCACTTCTTCAATGTCGTCACCGAAAACAAACAGGAAAATCATGTTGCCGAACACGTGCATGAAATTGGCGTGCAGGAACATGGATGTGATCAGCGTAACCGGCGCCGGCAACGTGCCGGG